>NZ_JAYRVJ010000463.1:0-9491 GCF_041918635.1 Promineifilum sp. (SeqCode) | reverse complement strand
CGATAAATCGCTACCGTCTCGGCCGCCGCCCGCTCCCAGGAGTAAAGCTGGGCCTGTTGCAGCGCGCGCTGGCTCAGGCATTGGCGGAGGGCCGGATCGCTGAACAGTTGCTCCAGCCCGTCGGCGATGCCTTCCAGGCTGTAGGGGTCAACCAAATGGGCCGCCTCGCCGCACACTTCGTCCATGGCCGTGTCGCGGCTGGTCAGGACAGGCGCGCCGCAAGCCATCGCCTCCACCGCCGGCAGCCCAAAGCCCTCGTAGAGCGACGGAAAGGCGAACACCGTCGCCAGCGTCAGCAGGCCCGGCAAGTCAGCTGTGGGCACATAGCCGAGATAGTGCACGTAAGGCTCCAGCCCCAGTTCGCGCACCAGCGCGTGCAGACCGGGCCGGCCGTGCCGGCCATCCAGATGCCAGCCGGATGGGCCGACGAGCACCAACGGGATCGGCCGTCCGCGCCGGTGCACCAGGGCCACAGCGCGGATGAGGCGTTCCAGGTTCTTACGCGGCTCCAACGTGCCGACGAACAGGGTGAACTCCTCCGGCAGTCGATACTTGGCGCGCAGCGTGTCGAGTTGGGCGGCATCCTCCACGCGGTGGAACCATTCGGGCGCGGCTTCGTAGACGACGTGCACCCGCTCCGGTGGCAGATCGAGCGTTTCCAGCAGATCGCGGCGGGCCAGACGGGTTGGAGCGATGATGGCCGAAGCGCGCCGGGCCACGGTCGGCAGCAGCAGGCGCATGGCGGCGATGCGGCTCCACGGGTGGTAGTGACGGTAGAGGAACAGGGATGCGTCGTGAATGGTGAGGATGTAGGGGCGCGACTGCCTGACCGGGGCCAGGGAGTTGGTGAAGTGGCAGAGGTCAGGCCGGTCGCGACGGATGATACCGGGCAGAACCAGTTGCATCCACAGCCAACGGCTGGCCGGGAAGTAGTTGTCGAACTCCTTGGCTCCCCGCAGGCCCTCATCCAGTTGGCCCAGCGGCCGGTTGGAGTAGAGGTGATAGCTCCATTCCGGATGCAGAGCCATGATGGCCGACAGCAGGCGCTTGGTATAGTGGCCGACGCCTGTCCGCTCGCCCAACAGGGGGGTCGCGTCAAATCCGAGAGTCGTCATAGTCGAATAGTAGCCAGAGCGCCGCGATCATCCAGAACAGAATGGCAGTGGCATTAAACAGCAGGAAGTAGTCGAGCAGGCCGTGGACGACAAAGGCAAGGAGACCGGCCCCGGCTGCGATCTGCATGGGCGTGACGTGGGGATGCCGCAGCGAGCGAATGATACCCCACACGAGGACGATTAGCCAGATTAGGAAGGGTAGCGCGCCCACAATGCCCAGTGAGACGACGGTCTCCAGATACCAGTTGTTGCTGTGGACGGTCTGATCGAGCGCCGTGCCGGGCAGGGGATCGTCGGGCCGGAAGCGGCTATAGGTCAGGCGATAGTTGTCCAGGCCGATGCCGGTCAGCGGGTGTTCGCGGATGAGGCGCAGGGCGATGGCCCACAACTCGCGCCGGCCGGGCAGCGGCGCGTCGAACTGGAGCGGTGGGGCCGTGGCCGTGCCCAGACTCTCTCCATCTGACGCGCTTGCCGAATCCGCCTCACCCACGACCGTGACTGCCGTGACGGTTCGGACATCGCCCCGCGCGTCGAACCAGTTGACATTCTCGTGCTCCATGTCCCAGATCAGCCGGTACTCGCCCGCTTCCACCGGGGCGCGCAAGGGGATCTGGAGCGTCGTTGCCCCACCGGGGGGCACAGCCTCGGTCAGCGGCCAAAACGGTTGCGCCAGCAGCTCATCACCCGTGTCGGCAAGCTGCCAGCGCACGCCCAGGTGAAAAGGATTGGCCCCTTCCGGCTGCCAGGTCAGCGTGCCCTGGTTGGTGACGGTGATGGGCAGCGTCCGTAACTCGTCGGCGCGCAGTTCCAACTCGGCCGGCGCGTCGATCTGGGAGCGATACCACTCTGTGTCTACCTCGCTTTGCAGGCGCAGCCGGAAGGAAGGGCTGAGTAGCCAGTTGGCGGCTACCAGGGCGACGATACCGGCGGCCAGACCGGCCCAGAGTAGGGGCCAGCGGTCAGGGGATGGGGGATGGGGGGCAGACGAGGAGCGTTCCCTGCCGGCCTCCATTCCAGTCGCGGTTCCGAGCCTCCAGCGAGAGACGACGCCAAGCGTGGCGACGAAGCCGATGACGAGGATGAGGGTGATGAAGCCGGCGCGACTGAAAGTGAGGATGGCGGCCTGGGTGTAGAGAAGCAGGCCCAGGATGCCAGCGGCGACAAGGGCGTAGCGCAGCCTGACAGGCTGCGCGCCGGCGGCGGCTTCCAACGTCAGGGCGAAGAGGAAGGGCAGGGTAGCTTCGATGTAGATGGCGGCCTGATTGGCGTAGTCGAACGAGCCGGAGAGGCGCAAGAAGGGGCCGGCGTAGGTGGGCATGGGGCGCAGGACGGCGAGCCAGGTAAAGTCGTAGCCGGCCAGGTGTTCGGCCAGCCCGATCAGCGCCGCCAGCAGCCCGCCGGCCACCAGAGCTAGGGCCACCATCCGGCCGCGCCGCGCCGATGGGGCCAGCCACAGCAGCGCCGGCACGACGAGCAGCCCCTCCACCGTCCGCAGCGTGGCTTTCAGCGCATTGCCCCGGAACTCGGGGGCTAGCCAGGCGGAGACGGCCATGCCGAGGATGAACCAGAGGGCGAGGGCGAGCCACAGTCGAGGAATCCGGGCAGCAGGGGAGCGGGGGGGCAGGGGAGCAGGGGAGCCGTTGGCAGAGTCCGCGGGACCGCCGGCAGAGTCCGCATCCTCCGACGCGGAGGAGCGGTGCGGGCCGGCCAAGAGGGCAAGAGCGAGCACAGTGGCCAGGATGATCTCGACGTTGGTCAGCACCAGCGGCCCCAGCCGGAGCCAGGGCGTCTCCAGCTCGAACGGCAGCGAGAATGCCAGTAACAGGAGGGCCGCAAAACCGAGGTTCCGAAAGCGCGCGCGAGACATGGTGGCGAAGTGGTTAGTGGTCAGTGGTCAGTAGATGCTGAGCAGGCGCGACAGTGCGCCACAGGGCGGCGGCGCATAGCAGCGTAAGCAGTAGTTCGGCCAGGACAATGGATAGCGCCGGGCCGATTGGGCCAAGCCGGGGGATCAGGTACCAGCTCGCCCCGGCGTGCAGGAGCAGCATCGCGCCGGTAAAGACGCCCATGAGCAACTGCTGGCCGCGGGCCACCAGATAGTGGGTCAGGCTGTAGTTGACGAACGCCGGGATGAGGCTGACGCCCAAGATTTGGAAGACGCGCGCGCTGCCGGCGTAGGTCGGGCCAAAGAGCAGCGGCAGCAGCGTGGGCGCGACCAGCCAGCCGGCGACGGCCAGTCCCAGCCCGCTGGCCAGCAACAGCAGGGTGGCCCGGCGGCCGAGCGCCCGCGCCTCGCCCCCGCCGCGCCGCAAGGCCACGGTGAAGGCGGGGAAGACGGCGGCCATGATCGACGCCGGTATCAGTTGGGCCGGCTCGACCAGCCGGGACGCGGCGCTAAACTGGGCTACGGCCGTCTCGCCCTGCATGTACTGGAGCAGCAGCACCGCCAGGCGCACGTAAGCGATGGACAGGAAAATGGATACGCCCAGCGGCAGCGATTGCCGCAACAGGTAGCGTATCTGGTCGGCTCGTTGGCCCAGCCGGTGAAGGGCTAACGCCTCGCCCCAGCCGGGCAGCCAGCCGTTGCCGCGCAATAGCGCCAGACCCCAGCCCGCGAACAGTAGGCCGACCGCCGCTTGACTGATCGCCAGACCGAGCAGCCCGCCACCCGCCAGCAGCACGGCGATACCGGCCAGCGCCAGGGTCGCGCGCTGCGCGGCCAGCAGGCGCGCCTCGACCCTCAGGTTTTGCCGGCCGCGGAAGACGTAGCCGGTGAATTCCGGGAAGGATTGCAGCAGGGGGAGAATGCTGAGCAGGAAGAGGCCGGCGTGATTGCCATTGGCCTGTCGGGCGGTCAGGATCCATAACAGGGCGACCACTACTAGCGACAGGAGCAGCTTGAGTTGCAAGGCGGTGGTCACGAGCGCTGTAGAAACCGAGTTTCTTCCGAGAAACTCGGTTTCTGAGGTTTCTGGTTCGTCCTCAGCAGCGATCTCCCGCGTGATGACGAGTTGCATACCCAAATCGGCCACCTGGGCCAGCACGAAACCCAGCGCCAGCGCGTAGTTGTAAAGGCCGAAGCCCGCCTCGCCCAACCGGCGCGCGGCGATCAGCACCAACACAAAAAGCGCCAACCGGCCGACAAGTTCCGATGCGAGCTTGATGACGGCGTTGTGACGGATGCTGCGGGCTGCGGCCGCGGGGCGTGTCGTCTGTTTTGCTTCCACCTGGGTGGCAAGCGTAGCATGGCCTGCGGCTGCTGTCCAACCTTCTCAGGGAGTGGTTAGTGGTCGGTCGTCTGTCGTCCGGCAGCGACCGGCGGTCAGCGGTCGGTGAAGGAGGTGCGATAGAGGCGGTGGGCCAGGACGGCTGGCAGGCGGCGGAGGCGGCTCGGTTGCCGGCGGGTAAAGTAGAGATCGTTGTCGTATTGCGCGGCCAGCGTCGCCCATTGGCCCAGGTGAACGTCCTCGCGCCGGGCCAGGGCGATGCCGCGACCGGCCACGTTGGCGATGACGTTGGCCTCCAGCGGGCGCATCGCCTTGGCAAACGTAGCCAGCGCGGCACGGGTGGGGCGGGTGGTCAACACGTGATCGGCGCGCAGGTGGTGGGCCGACTTGGTGGCGTAGAGATCGACGTCGTAGCTCAGCCCGCGCAGGCTGTCGGTCAGCCGGTTAAGCCGGTCGGGCAGCAGTTCGAAGAAGCCATCGTAGACGGCGACCGTCTCATCGAACGGCTGGTAGCGGAAACGGGCGCGCCGCTCCTGCATGGGAACCTGGAAGAGGGCCGTGCGCCCGGCGAAGTGCGTCCCCGGCTCGCCGAAGTTAGTCGTCAGCGACTCGCGCGGGTAGACATAATATCGGTTAGTGTCGGCCAAATAGAGCGCCTTGGTGTGCAGCCAGTCGTCGGTCGGAAAGGCAGTGAAAAGGTCATGGATAGGCGCAGAAACCGAGTTTCTTCTGAGAAACTCGGTTTCTAGTGACCACGCTTTAAACGACGTCCACTGCGCGGCGGTATAGACCTGCCCTTGAGGCGTGCTTAGTTGGAGGAAGAAGGTGTCGCCGTCATCGAGCAAGGGGATGAACGGCTGATGGGTGAAGCCGTTGAACCACAGCGCGTTCAGGGCGATGCCGGCCAGCCGCGGATCGTCGCCATAGGCGGCCAGCGCCCCACAGGCATAGTCGTAGAAGCGGGTCGAGACGACGAGATCATCTTCCAGCAGAATAACCGCGCCGTACTGCTCGGCCAATCCGGCGGCGTGGAAGACGTTGCCAACGAGGCCCAGCGGCCGGGGCTGGACGATAACCTCCTTCGGCCCATGCGGCCAGTGAAAGCGCCGTGCCAGCTCGATGACGGCGGCGTTGCCGGCGCGGCGGCGCTCGTCGCCGGCGCGGTCGATGACGAGGGCGAGGGTCGCGCCAGAAGGTAAATGCGCCGCTTTCAGCGTGGTCAACAGGCGTTCCAGCGCGGCGGGACGGCTAAAGGCGGGGATGACGATGGCGGGGATCACTTGCGGCCCTCTTGCAGCCTGACAGGCTGCACGATGCGGGCCGAGAGCAGGGCCAGAATGCATACCTGCACCAGTTCACTGGCCACCAGCGCCGCCGCCGCGCCGGTTAGCGACCAGCGCCCAATCAGCGTGACGGTCAGGCCCGCGCTCAGCAACAAGGTGAGGAGCATTGACAGCATGGCCACGCGCTCCAGGCCGCCGACGACCAGTTCAAAGGAGTACTTGAAGGTGAAGACGGTCAGCGGCAGGCTCCAGGCCATGAGGCGGAGGGCGTCCGCGGCGGGCGCGTAGCCGGGGCCGTAGAGCGTGACGACGAGGGGGCCGGCCAGGATGGTGGTCAGCGCGGCGAGCAGGATGGAGAGGGCGACCAGGGCGGTGAAGCCGCGGGCATAGGCGCGCCGCAGGTTGACAGGCTGCGCTACAGCGGCGTTGGCGGCCAGCATGGGGAAGACCGCGCCGAAGAACGCGCCCGGGATGAGCTTGAGCGCTTCTAACACGCGGGCCGCCGCGCTGTACCAGCCGGTCGCGGCATCGTCGGTCAGCAGCGAGAGCAGCAGCAGACCGGAGCGCTGGTAGAGCACGGATAGAATCATCAACGTCGCCAGTGTCGCGCCGGCGGAGGCGACGCGCCGTAGCGCCCGCCGCAGCCGGGCCGGTTGGGCGATGAGTCGCGGCTGGTAGGGGCAGCAGAGGACGGCCGCAACCAGCGCTCCGGCGCTCTGTGACAGGACGACGACGCCGACAGCGCCCAGCAATGACCCGCCGCGCCGCCACAGGACAATACCACCCGCCCCTATTATCAGGGCCGCGACAAGGCTGAAGATCAGATAGAGGTCCATGCGCTCGTGGGCGCGCAGGATGGCGCTGTGAACCGTCGAAAAGGCCAGGGGGATGAGTGAGAGCGCGGCCAGCCGGAGGGCGGGCGCGGTTTCGGCTGTCTGGTTGGGCAGACGCGGCCCCGCGATCCAGACCACGCTGATGAAGATCGCCGCTAAGGCCAGTTGCAGGAGAAGGGCGGCGGTGACAGTCTCTTGCAGGGCGGCCGTCGCACGCTCGGCCAGGTTGCCGCGCCGCGCCGCCACCTCGCGCAGCAGCAATGTATCCAGCCCGAAGGTCGTTACGACGTTGCCGATGAAGACGACAGCCGAGATGAAGGCGAAGCGCCCCAGGTCGGCCGCGCCCAGTGTCCGGGCGACAGCGATGGTGAAGATCAACAACAACCCCTGGCTGAGGATGCGGGCCATGAGTAACCAGAGGGAGTTCAGGCTGAGGCGGATTAGGGGGGAGCGAGGGAGCGGGGGGGCAGGGGAGCGGGGGGGCATGGGGCAGTCGTTAACTGTCGTCCGTGGTTTGCCGTCGGCGGTTAGCCCACAAACTCCATCGTCAGGATAAAGAAGTCCCCCCAGCTGTTGAAGGGCGGGCGGCGGGAGAGGGCGTCGTCGAGGCGCGTCAGGGCGCGGAACAGGCGCTCGTGATTGACGGCGAAGGTCTTGTTGTCGGCCGTCGGCGTGAAGACGGACAGACCTTCCAGTTGCACCTGCCGGAAGCGCGGCCCGAAGGCCCGCCGCGTCTGAGCCGCGCTGAAGTAGTAGGTCATGAAGTGTACGCCCTCGACGTGGGCCAGAATGCCGCCGGGCCGCAAGCGCCGCGTGCCGACGCGGAAGTCCTTGATGGTGACGGCCAGTTCCCACGGACAGATGCGCGGCATGATCACCCACGTCACCCTCGCGCCGGGCCGCAGCAGCGCCGGCAGGTGGCGGGTCACGGCGGTCAGGTCGGCGATACAGTTCAGGCCGCCGGAGTTGGAATAGAGGCCGTCAAACGGCCCACCTGTCACGTGGTCGAGTTCGGTGAACGAACAGGCCTGAACTGTGAGCCGGCCGCCTAGGTTCCCGCGCGCGATCTTGGCCTCTATCTCGGCCAGCATCCCCGGCGCAAAGTCGGTGGCGTGGACACGGAAGCCCCGTTTCACCAGCGCGACCGCGTCCTGCCCTGTGCCGGCGTTGATCTCCAACAGATGGCCGCCGGGCGGCATGACGGCGGCGATGTGGTCATGCACCTTGCGACGCATCCGCGCCATGTTGGCGTGATTCTCGCCGAAAGCGTCATAGACCCCCGCCTTGCGCGAAAACGCTTCGGCGACATTGGTATAGTGTTCCTGAGGGTGTGTCATGGTTATTGGTAGGGGCGGGTTTCAAACCCGCCCCTACGTGGTCGTTATTGCCAGCCAACTACTGAATACTCATCACTGACCACCTGTCACTGCTCACTCACCCCTCCTGCGGCGTCGGCCGCGCTGCTTCTTCTAGGGGCATGTGCGGCGCGGGCCGGACGGCGCGCGACGGCTCGGCCGCCAGCCGGTTCAGCCGGGCGCGCTCGAGCGGCAATGTTGCCAGCCGATAGAGCGACGCCGCCGCCTCGCGCAGATGGCGCGCCCGCCACGCGCCCGGCCGTGCGGCGACGCGCCTCAACTCGGCCAGCGCCCGCCGCGCGCGGAACTCCTTGTGCAGTACCACGTGCAACTGCCGGTAAAAGGGCGTGGCGAACGGCCCTTCGTAGAGCATGTCCAGGTCGGCCGAGTCGATCCAGTTCTGTTTGTCGCTTAGCTGGCGGCGAACGTTCTCATGGAACTTCGTGCCCGGCAGCGGATAGGAGACAGACATGCCGATATCGTCCGGCCGGCAGTCGCGCACCATCTGGAGCGTTTGCTCGATGTCCGCCCGCGTCTCGCCGGGGTAGCCGAATTGCAGGAAGAAGCCGACGCGAACGCCGCCGGCGCGCAGGCGGCGCGCCGCTTCGCGGATCTGCTCCACCGTCGTGCCCTTCTCCATCGCGTCCAGAATGCGCTGTGAGCCTGACTCCGCGCCCAACCAGACGATGTCGCAACCGGCGCGGCGCAGGGCGTCCACGTCCCCCTCGCTGCGCACGATCAGATCGGCCCGGCTGAGGCACTTGAACGGCAAGCGCGCGTCCAGCGCTTGTACCTGCTCGGCAAAGCGCGTCCACCAGCCCGGCTTCAGCCCCATGATGTCGTCGGCGAACCAAATGTGATCGGGCCGGTACGTCTGCTTCAGCCAGCGCAACTCTTCGGCCACCGCCTCCGGGCGGCGGGAGTGGTAGCGCTGGCCCCAGATGGGTTTGGCGCACCAGTTGCAGTGGTAGGGGCAGCCGCGGGTGGTGACCATGTTCATGGAGTAGTAGCCATGACGCCGCAGCCAGAGGCGGCGATAGCGCTCCACATCCACCAAATCCCAGGCGGGGAAGGGGAGGGCGTCAATGTCCTGGATAACGGGGCGGCGGGGATTAGGGGCTAGGGGATAGGGGCTAGGGGTTAGGGAAGAGGGTTCTCCTCTAGCTAAGACACCTACCTCTCGGCAGGCTAGACCAAGTATTGCTTCAAAAGGCGTTGTAGTCCGGCCGGTCAGCCTGTCGAGCAGTTCGGACAACGTCTCCTCACCCTCGCCCAGCAAGACAAAGTCGGCCCCGGCTTTCAGGTAGGCAGCGCTGCGGTCAGTGGCGTCCGAGCCGGCCACGATGACGCAGCAGCCGCGCGCCCGCGCCATGTCGATCATCGTGAAGGCGGCCTCGCGCATGCGCAGCAGGCACATCTTGGACAGATAGTTGAAGTTGTCTTCATAGATCACGGCGAAGCGCGGCCGGTGGGCGTCGAGGGCGGCGGCCCATTCCGCCTCAGACTCGGCCAGCATAGCATCGAACAGGGCCGCCGAGTAGCCGCGCTGCCGCACGAACGCCGCCGCGTAGAGTGTCCCTAGCGGCGGGTAGGGCTGTTGCGCCGCCCACAGCTTGGGATCGAAGCGCAGGTAGTAAGATTGGCCGAAGAGCAGGTCGGTCATGGGGGCGGGAGGGGG
>NZ_JAYRVJ010000462.1:0-7284 GCF_041918635.1 Promineifilum sp. (SeqCode) | reverse complement strand
TCGGCGAAGTGAAGGATACGAACGGACATGGCGGTTAACGGATAGCGGAGACGGTCAGTGTGTATTGAACCCGGCGGTCGGGTATATCCTTGGGAAAGATGCGCTCCACGACCACGTAGTAGCGGCCGGGGGTCAGCGTCAACGAAACGGCTTTAGGGCCGGTCAGGGCCGGGTCGCCCTGGGCGCGGAACTCCTTGAACGTGTCGTACACGGCGATGTTGTAATTGACGTGATCGGGGATGTTGTCGAGCCGAATAAAGGCGCGACCGGAGATGGGCCAGTCAAAGTAGTAAGGGTTGTAGAACTGGTTCGGCTCAGTAAAGTTGCCCGTGGCCGGCACCTCGATGAGCAGGGGCGTGGCCCGCGCAAGCAGGTTGTCGCTGCCCACTTGCAGGGTGAGCGGGATGAGGGCATTGTAGGCCCCACGGGTGCTGATGTTCAGCCGCTCGACGGCCGAGATGACGCGGCGCTCGATGGGCGTGTTACCGCCGAAGATGTAGAGCGATTCGCCCACAAAGTCGCCGCGCGGCCAGTCGCGCGCCGGGCTTTCGGGCCGGCCGCCCAGACTAAACTCCCCGCCCAGCACGTTCCAGACGTTGAAGACCGGGTCATAGACTTCGATCTCTGGCACGGCGTTATTGTTGGCGTCCAGCCCGCCGAAGATGTACCAGCTGCCGTCGGGCGCGATGGCGCTGCCGGCGTTGTAGCGCGGGAAGTTGAGCGCGCCGGTTGCCACCCATCCCCCACCGGAGGCCGGGTTGTAGCATTCGCCGGTCGTCAGCAAGACGACGACGGGGTTGTTGCTGGAATCGACGCCGCTCGACAGACCGCCGGCCACGCACAGGCCGCGGTTGGCGACGGCGACCCAGGCGGCGGTATGGGCGTAGCGCGGTGTGGTCAGGGGCACGGACGCCTCCCACAGGTTGGTAGCCGGGATGAAGCGATAGGTGTTGGCGATGGGCGTGGCGTTGACCTCGAAGGCGGGGTAACTGGTCAGGCCGCCGGTCAGGTAGTAGGAGGTCTCGTTGGGCACGGCCGCCGCCGCTGCCCACGCGAATGCCTTACCCTCGGGCAGCAGGTTGGTGGGGATGGAGGGCAGCTTGCCCCAGAAGTCGAACACGATGTCGTAGAGGTAGTGGGTGTTGTCGTAGCCGCTGGTATTGCCGTTGAAACCGCCGGGGATATAGATGCGCCGCCCCAGGCGCACCGCGGTGGTGTTAGACAGACCCACGCCAAGGATGGGGCTTAACTCTGTCCACCGTTGCCGCTGGACGTTGTAGCGCAGCAGGCGTTTACTAAGGGTAGGGATGCCGGTCACGTTCGTCTGGCCGCCTATGATGTACATGTCGAGGCCCTCGCGGGCGAAGGCGTGCCGGCTGACGCCGCCAAAGGGTAGCGTGCTGATTGAAGACCAGCGCTCGCCGCCCGGCTGCATGACGGCCGAGAGTTGGGCGAGGGTGGTCGTGGCTGTGCCGAACTGGTAGTCGGCGACCTCGATGTAGTATGTCCGGCCGCGCACCACTGGGAAGCTGACGCGCGATTGGAAGCCGGCGGCGTCGTCGCTGCACGCCAGAGTGACCGGCGCGGCGCACGTGCCGGAGTGGACGGCCAGGACGGTGTCGTAGTCGGTGCCCTCGGTGGTGATGGTGACGACGCCCGTGTCACCGGCGACCAGCGTGTGCCAGGCGGTGCGATAGCCGCGAGGGTTGGTCGGCGCGCCGAACATGCACGACAGCACCGGGTCGGTGGGGGCCTGGCTGAAGCCGTTGGTGACCGTGCCGCTGCCATCGGCGGTGAAGGCGAATGACAGTTGGAGTGGCGAGGCCGTGTCGCAACTGTCGGAGGCGGGGGCGGCCTTGGGAGCCTGCGGCGCCAGCGGCAGATCGGTGACGACGATCTCCTCGCCGATCCATTCGGACGGCGGCTCGACGACGATGAGCGGATCGCTCGGCTGGGCCGGCGGCGTGTCGGCTGGCGGCGCGGCGGCCCCGGCTGCCCAGACGCCGGCCGCCAGCGCCGGCAAGGTCAGGAGAACGAGGATGGAAACAAGCAAACGACGCATATAGCGGCCAATCATAGCAACGGTTGGCCGAAAAGGCACGCCGTCGGTGTAGGGGCGGGTTTCAAACCCACCCCTACAATAGCCAACTCCCTTCCAGCCGCAACAACCACGCCTTCGTCTCCAGCCCGCCGCGCGCGCCATAGCCGTGGAGCTTGCCGTCCGCGCCCAGCACGCGGTGGCAGGGAATGATGATCGGCAAGGGGTTGGTGGCGTTGGCCTGGCCCACGGCCCGCATCGCGCCGGGCCGGCCTAGTTCTTGGGCGATGGCCCCGTAGGTGGTCGTGCGGCCGTAGGGCACGGCGCAGACCAGTTCCAGCGCCGTCCGTTGGAACGGCTTCATGGTCGACCAGTCAATAGGCAGGTCGAAGTCGCGCCGCTCGCCGCGCAGGTATTCGGCCAGTTGGGCCAGCGCCAGCATAACGATCGGCCCAGGCGGGGCCGCTGCATCGACTGCACCCCCCGCCAATCGGCCCGCGTCGGCGGCAAAGCGCGCGGCATCGTCCCAGAGGCTCACGGCCACCAGCCCCGACTCGCCGGCGGCGACGCGGATAGCCCCCACCGGACTTTCTTCCAGCACTCCGATCGTGATCATGGCGTGCTCCCGACGGGCGGGGCGGCGATGCCCTGCCCAAAGCGCAGATGGTAGACCGCGATCCCGAAGGCCACGGCGGCGTTCAACGACGACTTACCGCCGCGCATGGGCAGGCTGAAAACGGCGTCGCAGCGGGCCAGCAGGGCCGGGTCGATACCAGCTCGCTCGTTGCCGATGACCAGCGCCAGCGGCCCGGCCGGGGGCGCGGCCTCGTAGAGTGACGGCGGGCGGCCATCGGGCGGCGGCTCCAACGCCCAGAGCGCGTAGCCGGCGCCCCGCAGCGCCGCCGCCGCGTCCAGGCTGTTCGCATAATAACGCCAGCCCACCGTGCTCTGCGCGCCCAGCGCCGCTTTCGTTAGTCGCGGGTGTTCGGGCGTGGCGGTAATACCGGCCAGATAGAGCGGGCCGATGCCTGCGCCATCGGCGGTGCGGAACATAGACCCGACATTGTGGACACTGCGGATATTGTCCAGCAGCGCGACGAGTGGCGGCGCGCTATCGCTCCAATTGACCGGCTCGTCACTGGCGGGCGGTAGAGCGGGCCAGGCGTCGCCACCGCGGCCGACCGCGCCGCGGCAGCGCGGGCAGCGCAGCCCTTCGGCCTCGGCTGCCGGGGTGGGGAAGCGGAAGCGGCAGGTAGCGTCGGCGCATTGCAGGAAGAGGTAGGCGTCCATCTTAGCTCGCTTGTCGTTCACACCGTGAGTATAGCGAGCGTCGCGTGGTAGCGGTAATTGCCGGCGTACCGACCTGTGTCATGCACTGCCCAGGACTTGCTACATCTCCTTGGTATGATGCAGTGCTATTGTTGTGGGAAGCGCTATGGCGTAGCCTGTCAGGCCACCGCAGAAGCGTTAGCCTGACAGGCTATGCCACAAGGGCAGAAGAATTATTTCACACTCCGAGCGATGCGCTTCAACTCCCAAACGCTCTTCTCCACGGCCCAGTGTTCCTGGTTCTCGTAGTCGGGGTGCAACGAGTCGGTCTCTACCGCCAGGAAGCCCTGGTAGCCCGCGTCGTGGAGGATTTGGGCCAGCTTCTGGTTGTCCACCAGCCCATCGCCCACCGGCGTGCTGCTGAAGAAGTACCACTCGCCAGCGTTCACGCCCCGCGCCGGCTTCAGGTCCTTGATGTGCGTGGCGTAGACGCGGTCGGCCAGCTTGCGCGCGCCTTCCACCGGATCGTCGAGCATGCGCAGGAAGTTGCCCGTGTCCAGATTCAGGCCCAAATAGGGCGAATCCACCCGGTTGAGCAGTTCCAGCCACTCGCTGCTGGTGTAGTCGATATGGTTCTCGGCCGCCAGCTTCACGCCGTAGGATTCGGCGACCTTGGCCGCCTCCTTGAGCCACGGAACGAGTTTCTCCATCTGCGGCGCGTGCGGCTCCAACCGGAACGAAAAGCTGCTGGCGCAGATGCGCATGACCGGCGCGCCGATCTGCACAGCGTACTCGATGCTCTTCAGCATGTCTTGGAAAGCGGCCTCGTTGCGCCCCGCCTCCAGCCCATCGGGGTGACCCCAGGCATAGACGCGGTCCAAGCCGCCTTCGTCCAGCCGGGCCTTCAGGTCGCCGAAGAAGGCGTTGTCATAGGCCGGGAAGAAGCACGACTCCAGTGACACGCCATCCACGTTCAATCCCTGAGCGAAATCAATGAAGTCGAAGACGGTCATCTGATAGGGCGGCGGGGTCTGGTGGCCGTACACCTCGCCGAAGTAACGATGGAAGCAATAGCTGTCAATACCGACTTTCATGGTCACATCTCCTTATTCGATCTGAAACTAACAATCAGTCCCCTCGTCCTTTGGGAGAGGGCGCGTCCGTTCCCTCGCCCTTTGGGAGAGGGTTAGGGAGAGGGCGCATTACAACTCCTCCACACCAATCCCGAACACGCCCATCGCCATCCGCATGTCGTTCAGGTTGTGGCCGGTCGTGATCAGATAGTGGTGGGACGTGGCCCGGCGCACGAGACGATGGCCGTCGGGCACGTGAATGACGCCGCCGTTCAGGCAGTCGGAGCCGGGAAATTGGGCATAGCCGGCCAACGTCCCCTCTACGGCCGTTAGCTTGCCCAGCGAAGGGTACAGCTTGGCCAGAGTCACCGGGCCGACGGGCAGACGGCCGTCCACCGCGTGGGCGTTCTCATCCACAATCGCCAGCACCTTGGGCCGCGCCGTCCACTCCGTGGCGAAGCTGGGCGGCAGCAGCCCGAAGTAGCCGCAATGGGCCACCAGCACGTAGTTCTCCGGGTTCGTATCGGCGTAGAGGCTGACGTCGGGGAAGTGGGGGATGCGCTCGTGTTTCAGCGCCGGCCCAGCCATCAGGAACGGGTACAGATTGGTCATCAGGATCGGCGCGTCCAGCGCCCGATGGAGGACGTACTTGCTCGCCATCGAGAGCGTGTCCGCCTCGCAGCCCCAGATAAGCCGCCTCTCCTCATAGAGCATCATCCAGGCCAGGCAAGGCGTCGTGTCGCTGAAGTGGGACTCGTTCAGGCAGTTGATGCCGGCGCTGACGATGTCCGGGTCGGCATCCAGTTCTTCACGCAGCGCCAGGTAGACCTTCACCGCGCTCAACAGCGCCCGCTCCGGCAAATCCACCGGCCAGCGCCACCGCTGCCACTCGGCCGCCGCCGCCGCGTCGGGGATGGCCCGCGCTCGCGCGCCGAACTCGCGGAAGCTCTTTTTCACGATAGAGATCCCGAAACGCTCGGACAGCCGCGCCGCCGCCTCGTCCTCCCACCAGTAAAAACGTTTGAAGATAGGCGCCTGGAAACCCTCGCCGGGGTTATCCTGGAAGACCAGAAACTTTCGGCCGCGCAGGTGTGTGCGCGCCGCCGCCGCCCGGCAGAGCATCCGCGTTTGGGCCAGGGAGTAGGGCGCGAAGGTCGTCACTCCTTCTCCTTCCAGGTAGGCTACGATCTCCCAGTCCCACATATTCAGCGTGCCGAACTCCGACGTGACGACGAAGATGGGCGCAGCGAGCCGGCGAAAGTCATCCACGCGGCGATACGCCTCGCCTAGCATCTGTGGGAAGATGGCCGCATCGGCCTCCTTCGGCAGCCGGCGGCCCAGCGCCAGCGGTTCCAGGAACTCTGCGTCGTCGGCTAATAGCTCTCGCAACCGCGCTAACTGCACATCGAACCCCTCATCTTTACCCGGATCGAAGTAGATAGGGGCTAACTTTGCTTTCATAGTTACTCCTTTTTGTGCCGGGGAGCGGGGGTGCAGGGGGGCGGGGGGGTAAGCAACGGTGCTTTAGGGCCCGTTTTCCCCTGCTCCCCCGCTCCCCTGCTCTCCTGCGTATTAACGCACCGTGGCTGCCGCCCGCTCCAACTTACCGAATAACTCCGGCGTCAGATCAACGTGCAGCACCTGCGCTACGACCTGCGACCAGCCGTGGACGAAGTAGATCCAGCCGTCTTCTACGCGCAGTTCGCGGCTTTCGACCTGCCGCAGCGCCTGGTGCATGAAGTCCAGTTCGCCGCGGTAGTTGAACTCCCAGGCAATACCACACCGTGGAAACACCCCGGCATCGGTGATGGGCGAGCCGGGCGAATCCTTGCCCATACCCGTGGCGTTGATGACGATGCTATGGTCGGGTAGCGCGGCCATCAGTTGATCGTTCACGGCCGGGTCGGCATTGTGGACGTACTCCACGGCGATGTCGCTGTCGAGCTTCTCGACCATCTCGCGCATGTGGGCCAGCCGGCCGGCCGAGCGGTTGACGACGACGAAGCGCGCCGGCCGGCCGGCCGCGTCGGGCTTGTTGATCAAGTGCAGCAGCGTAGCGACGGCTGAGCCGCCCGCTCCCAGGCACAGGACGTGCCCCCCGGTGCGGCCGAAGTAGCCGTCGTCGATGATCGCCTCCAAGCTCAGCCCGGCGGTGATGGGGTCTTTGGCGTGCCCTTCCAACCGGCCGTCCCGCTTGGAGATGGACGATAGTTCGCCGGTGATGGTCGCGTAGGGGTCGAAGTAGTCGAACAGGTCGTGTGCGGCGTTGTACAGGTCGATCTTGTGCGTCGTCACCAGCGCGCCCAGGTTGTTGGGGTTGTCCTTGATGAGCCGGACGCTGTCCCGGTAGCGCTCTGGCTCGTCGTGCATCGGGTGATCAATGCCGCGCAGCACGACCTCCGGACGGCCGAGCACGTCCATCCACAGTGGAAAGACCTTGTTGATTGACGACTTGCCCGTCGTCACGCCGATGAAGAACATGGTTGGTTGAGAGGTAGCGTTGTGATGAGTCATGCTTGGTTTCAAGTTAAGGACTAAGAATGAGGAATGCAAAGAGCATCGCTCTCAGCTTCCAGTTCATAATTCCTAATTCCTAATTTCTCTCAAGGCCGCGGCGAAGCGCGCCGCCGTGGCCGTGATCTCGTCGAACCGCCCCGCTTTCGCCAGGCCGGACGGCGATAGCTGGCTGCCCGCGCCCACGGCCCATACGCCGGCCTTGAACCACGCCGCCAGGTTGTGCTCGTCCACGCCGCCGGTCGGCATGATCCGGATGTAGGGGAAGGGGCCGTGCAGCGCCTTCACGTAATCGGGGCCGACGGCCGAACCGGGGAACAGCTTGACCACGTCGGAGCCCAGGCAGTGGGCCTGGTAAACCTCCGTTGGCGTCAGCGCGCCCATCATCAC
>NZ_JAYRVJ010000461.1:0-5106 GCF_041918635.1 Promineifilum sp. (SeqCode) | reverse complement strand
TGAGCGATCTCCCCTGCAACCTGGCCCCTGGAACCTATCTGAAGAGGACGCGCGTTTCCAATGGAGCGCGCGCCTTTTCTTTTGTCTCGGCCGGGTAGCCGGCAGTAATCACGCCTTGCGGCTGCCAGTCGGCGGGGAGGGCCAGCGTCTCGCGCACGGCGTCGGCGCAGAAGAGGGGGGCGCACAGCCAGCATGCGCCCAGGCCCAGCGCGTGGGCGGCCAGCAGCAGGTTTTGGCCGGCCATGGCCGCGCCCTGAGCGGCCATCGTTGATTCATGGCGTTGGCGGCGTTCGTCGGGGTAGATGTCCATGTCGGCCAGCGTCAGGCAGACGAGGATGAGCAACGGCGCGCCGGTGATGCGAGCGTAGGAGCGGGCGGCATCGCGCTCGATGGCCTCGGCTGGCACGCCGTCAGCGGTCAGGTCGCGCCGCAGCCGCTCGCCCATTGCGGCCGCCAGCCGGCGCTTCGTCTCGTCTGTCTCGATGACGACGAAGCGCCACGGCTGCCGGTTGTGGGCCGAGGGAGCCCAGGTGGCGGCCGTCAGCAGTTGGTGGATGGTCTCGCGCGGGACGGGGCGCGCCTCATAGCGCCGGATGGAACGGCGGTCGCGGATCAATGTCAGGATTTCGGTCATGTTCGGATTGTCCAGACCTCTGAGGTTTGCCGCAAACCTCAGAGGTCTGGACAAGCAAAGAAGCCCTGGGGGGAGCCAGGGCTTTTTGCGGGAAGAGGAGAAAAAGGAGGACTATTGGTGTTGCTGAAATATGTCGCTATGATACCCGGCATGAACCCCGCCGTCGCGCAACTTCGCTACAGGCCAAGTGTAAATTACTTTACACTCTGCCTTTCTGGCAATCTGCGTAATCTGCGAAATCTGCGGATTCTTCCTCTTCCATGAGCGAGACTTGCCCTAATTGCGGCAAACCCGTACTGCCCACCGACACCGTCTGCTGGCACTGTGGCTACACCCTGCCGGCGCGCCCCAAGGCCAAGCCGGCCGCCGCGCCGCGTCCCCCACGCGCCCGCTCGGCTGACGCCAAGCCCCCGGCCGACTACGATCTGCGCGCCCTGGCTGTCTATGGTCTGCTGACGCTGGGCATCATCCTGGCGCTGTGGCTGGTCATGCGCGCACTGGGGCAGCAGCCGCTCCTGGTGCGCAGCGCCGGCCTGCGCCTGGGCGACGATTGGATCACCGTAACAGACACCGACTTACGCTACACCCTCAGCCTGCCCGCCGACTGGCAGTGGCTCGACGCCGCTTACCGCGACCAGAGCGAGATGCTGGACACGCTGCTCGGCCGTCAGCCTTACATCCAACGCGCCCTCCGGCCGCTCAGCGGCGGGGCGGGTGACGTGGATATTCTGGGCGTCGTCGTTGGCGCGCCGACGCTGGAGGAAGTTGAACCGCAGCCGTTCGTCGTCGTGGCCCGCAGCGAGGCGTTGCGCGGCCTGAGTCCGCAAGAGGTGCTGGATCGGCTGGCGGCCGAAGCGTTGCCCGTCAGCGACACGGCCATCGACACGCGCCTCTCCCGCCAGCCGCAGGCCCGCTTTACCACGCTCGACACGCCCAACCAGGAGCGGTGCCGCCACCTGTTCGTCGCCGACGACGCGGCCGGCTACCTGGTCGTCGCCTGCGCCCCTCTGACCGACTTTCCCACTCTGCGGCGCACGCTGGATGATACCCTCGATAGTGTCCAGTTGCTCCAGCGCTGAACCGGCTATAATGGGCACATGAACCCGGATGAATCCCCCCACGATCCCGAACCGCCGCCGGATGCCATCGAGCAGATAGACCACACCGCCGACTGGTCGTTCGCCGCCCGCGGCCGCGACCTGGAGGAACTGCTGCGTAACACCACCCGCGGCATAGGGCTGCTGCTGCTCGACGAGGGCTACTGGCTCATCCCCAAGGCCGCCGAGTCGCGGCGCGTGACGCTGGAGGCCGAGGACGCCGAAGGGCTGCTGGTGGCCTGGATGAACGAGATCGCCTACTTCGCCGAGCGCGACGGGTTCATTGTCCGCGAGATGGAAGTGGGCCAGTTGACCTCGACCGGCGTCTCGGCCATCGTGCGCGGCGGGCGCGCGGCCGAGATGAACAAGCACATCAAGGCCGTCACCTATCACGACATCGCCATTCGCACTATCCCCGATGGCCGGCTGGAAGTGACGGTCGTACTGGACGTTTAAGAAGAGTGATCCGCAGATTAGGCAGATTTTCAGAGGGTGCTTCTGAAATCTGCCTAATCGGCCAAATCTGCGGATGGTTATTCTTGCTAAGGAGTCTACGGATGAAACCTGGAGACCTGAAGCGGCTATCGCCGTTCCTGTACGAGATACCAAAGGCCCACCGGAGCGACATGCGCGTACCGGCGCGCTTCTATGCCGACGCCGAACTGCTAGAAGCGGCCCTAGACGACAAGAGCCTCGACCAACTCGCCAACAGCGCCACGCTACCGGGCATCGTCGCCTACGCCCTGGCCATGCCCGACATCCACCAGGGGTACGGCTTCCCCATCGGCGGTGTGGTGGCGACGGCCGTGCCCGACGGCGTCATCTCCCCCGGCGGCGTCGGCTACGACATCAACTGTGGCGTCCGGTTGCTGGGCACGCACCTGCGCCGCGACGAGGTCGCGCCCTATCTGGACGATCTGGCGACGCAACTCCAGCGCAACTGCCCCCACGGCGTCGGTCGAGGCGGCCGGTTCCCGCTGACTCAGAAGCAGTTGGAGGACGTGGTCGTCAACGGGGCGCGCTGGGCGTTGAAGCAGGGCTATGCCACCGAGACCGACCTCGACCGCACTGAGGAGAACGGTCGCATCGCCGGAGCCGATCCCGGCAAGATCAGCGCCCGCGCTTACGAGCGCGCCCGCGACCAACTGGGCACGCTGGGCGCGGGCAACCACTTCATCGAAGTCGATGTGGTGGATGAGATCTTCGACGAGACGGCTGCCGGGCGCATGGGCCTCTTTCCCGGCCAGATCGTGGCCCAGATTCACTGCGGCTCGCGCGGCTTCGGCCACCAGGTGTGCACTGACTACGTGGCCCGCTTCCAGCGCGTCGTGCACCAATACAACATTCAGCTGCCCGACCGCGAGTTGGTCTGCGCCCCGCTGAGCAGCCCGGAGGGTCAGGACTATCTCGCGGCTATGAAGGGCGCGGCCAACTTCGCCTTCTGCAATCGCCAGTTGTTGACCCACCTCATCCGCGGGAGCTTCGCGGACGCCCTGGCCGGCAAGGTAGACAACCACGGCGTCTACCAAATTTACGACATCGCCCACAACATGGCGAAGATCGAGGAGCACGTGGTCGACGGCCGGCGCATGACCGTCTGCGTCCACCGCAAGGGGGCCACGCGCGCCTTCGGCCCTGGCTCGCCTGTCCTGCCCGACGTTTACCGCGACATCGGCCAGCCGGTGCTGGTTCCCGGTTCGATGGGCACGGCCAGTTGGGTGCTGGTGGGCACGGAAGGCTCCATGTCGCAGACCTTCGGCTCCACCTGCCACGGCGCGGGCCGGATGATGAGCCGCTCGCAGGCCAAGCGACAGGTGCAGGGGGGCGATCTGCGCCGCGACCTGGAGGCGCGCGGCATCCGCGTGCGCGCCGGCAGTCTGGCCGGTCTGGCTGAGGAAGCGCCATCGGCCTACAAGGACGTGGATCGGGTCATCGAGGTCGTCCACGGCGCGGGGATCGCCCGCAAGGTGGCGCGGCTCGTGCCGGTGGCTGTGGTGAAGGGGTAAGAGGGAAGAATCCGCAGATTACGCAGATTAAAAGCTGCTCGAAAGCGTTTTGTGCTTCCGTCAACGCGATTGCCAATGGAGAGGGCGGACAAGAGGAACACAGAGGGACACGGAGATCGCCCAGAGTTCCACAGAGGAAGAGTACAGGGGGCGGCGTAGAGACATGTCGGGCGGTGACCGGGCGGAGGAGAAAAGGGGGCGCTGGTCGTGGCGGTTGGGCGACCGGCGGACGGCGTTCGCCCCGCCGCGCAAGGCGCTCATCCTGCAACCCTGCTGTTTGGGCCGGGTCATGCTGACCACGCCGCTGCTGGCCGCGCTCAGCGACGCGTTCCCGGCGGCGCGCTTCGATTGGGCCATCAGCGATTGGGCGCGCCAGGCGATCAGCAGCAACCCCCGCGTTACCCGCACCATCCTCACCGGCCCGGGCGACTTGGCCGGCAACGACCGCGAGGCGATGCGTGCCTTTTTGGACACAGTGCGTGCTGAGGGGTACGACACCTGTTTCATCCCTTCTCAAGCCAAGGAACTGGTTCGCGCCGCGGCGGACGCGGACATCCCCCAGCGGGTTGGGCTGCAAGGCGCCGGGCGGGGGCACACGCTGGCCGTCCAGCCGCCGCCGGGCGAGCGCCAGACGGCGCGGGTCTATCTGGCGCTGGCCGCCGCCGCGGGCGTGGGCGCGGCGGCGCTGGAGGCGGCCGAGATGGAGTTCACCCCGCCCGATCGCGACCGGACGGCTATCACCCGCTGGTTGGTGGAGGAGTTCGATTGGCTGGGCGACACGCCGCTGGTGGTGCTACACCCCGGCGGGGGCGACAACCCGTTGGAGAGCGCGCTCAACAAGCGCTGGCCGGCCGAGCGTTTGGCCCGGCTGGGCAACTATCTGGCGCGGGTTCACGGAGCGCGGGTGGTGTTGGTGGGGTCGGCCGAGGAGCGGGGCCTGGCCGGGCAGGTGGCGGGGATGATGCCCGTCCGTTGCGCCAACCGGGCGGGGCAAATCGGCCTGGGGGAGTTGGGGGCGCTGTGCGAGTTAGCCAGCCTCTATGTCGGCAACGACAGTGGGGCCACCTGCGTGGCCGCGGCCACCGGCTGTCCGACGCTGGCGATCTATGGCCCCACCGATCCAGCCATCACCGCGCCCTACATGGTCAACGGCCGCGTCGTCACCCTCTGGCGGCCCTATGAGGGGGCATTCTCCTGGGCCAACGGGGTTTCGGTGGACGAGGCCACCGCGGCGGCCGACCAGCTGCTCCTGGCTCACGCGCCGGCCGGATAGGGACTGGTGGTTAGGGACTAGGGACTAGTGAAGAGCGCTCTTCCCTAGTCCCTAACCCCTAGTCCCTAGTTTCTCCTCCAGGGACTTCAGCGCCGC
>NZ_JAYRVJ010000460.1:0-2321 GCF_041918635.1 Promineifilum sp. (SeqCode) | reverse complement strand
CTCAGGTTGATGTTGCCGTGGATGCCGGTCATGTGCGCCACGACGATCCGCCCGGCATCCCGCGCGTGCGGGCCGAGCCAGCGCGCGACGACCGAGTCCGGCCCGTCGTAGAGCCGGCGGCGCAATTCGGCGCTGCGGTGGTCGAAGATCGGCATTTCCTTAAGCCCCCACCACGCATCGTAGTGATACGGGTAATCGGTGAAGAAGAAAAACGTCCTTTCCAGCGCATCCGGATCGGCCAGCGCCGCCTGGAACCACTCGTGAGTGTCGCCGCAATGGTTGGTCGTCAGGTCGCCCATCAGGCGCATGTCCCGCGCGTGCGCCGCCGCGGCCAGCCGGGCCATCGCCTCGTCGCCGCCCAGCAGCGGATCGACGCAGTCGAAGGTCGAGGCGTTGTAGCGGTGGTTCGATTGAGCGGGGAAGAACGGCGTCAGGTAGATCGTGCCGACCCCCAGCGCCGCGAGATAGTCCAGATGCGCGGTGATGCCGTCGAGATCGCCGCCGTAGAACTGGCGCGGCGTGTCCGGCCCTTCGCCGATCACCGGGTCGTCCCACGCCGCCGGTCTGGCCCAATCCGGCGCGGGCCGGTCGATAGACTTGGCGAAGCGATCCGGGAAAATCTGGTACATCGTGCCCGTGGCCCAATGGGGCGGCTTCTCAAACGTTGTCACTCGGAAGTCGGCCGCGTCGGCCACGTCGTGGCCGTGTATCCCCGTACCGTTCAACCATTGGTAGCCATAAGGCCCGCCGTCGAGCAGCCAACGGTAGCTGACCACCGGGTTGACCACCCGCAACTCGGCGCGTAGCCAGGTGTCGCGCTCGTCCTGCCGGTCAACGGTCGCGCGCACCAGTTCCGGTTCGCCATCGGCCAGCACGCGCACCCAGGCGGTGGTCACGTCGCTCGTCCGCGGCACGCGCAAGAAGACCGTGACCTTGCCGCCGAGTATGGGGTTCGGTTCGGGGACGTACCGCTCTGAGCCGTCGTGATGCGGTTGGCTCCAGACAACCTCGCTCATTGTGTGCTCCTATGTTCGGCGTTCTTGTTTCATAGTTCCGGCCGCACCGGCGTTGTCGCCATCTCCCCAACGACCGTGTCCCAGCGCCGCACACGCCAGCCGGTCACCAGCCCGCCGCGCACGTAGGGATCGGCGGCGACGAAGCGCTCCACCACCTCCGGCGAGTCGCCCTGGAAGAGCAGCACGGCCGCGTCGGCCGGCTCGGCCAGCGCCCCGCCGAGGATGAGCTCGCCGCGTTCCACCGCCCGCCAGGCCAGGCGCAGATGCTCGCCGCGAAACAACGGCCGGCGCTCCAGGTAGTCGGGCGCGTAGTCGTAAAAGAGCAGGTAGTGCATGAGAACCTCCACGAATGTGTCGCGCCGCTACGCTTCATCGACGGTGACTGGCCTTGGTCGTTTGCCATCGATGTCAATCACGTCGTACTCCTGCGCCACGGCCGCCGCGACCAGCACCTGACCGGAGTGGCGCATCCGCTCGGGGTCAGCAGCCAGGGCGGCGATCACCCGGCCGATGAACTGCGGCGACTCGGAGTTGGACAGGTCGAAGAATTGCGCGGCCTTCATGACCCCTTCGGTGCGCACCAGGCCGGGGTACAGGCTGACGACGGCCACGTTGTATTCGCGCAACTCGTGGGCCATGCAGGCCGCCATGCGGTCGTCGGCCGCCTTGGCCGCGCCATAGGCCACACCCCGGTCGTCCCGCTGCGCCGCGAAGAAGGAGATGTTGACGATCAGCCCCGACTCCTGGGCGATCATCAGGGGCGCGGCGAAGACGCTGGCGACGTAGTGGGCGCGCACGCCGGCCTGGAACGACTTATCCCAGCGCGAGAGCGGGGCCGTCCAGAACCCTTTCTCGTTCCAGAACTCCGTGCCATCGTTGTAGAACTCATAGCCGCCCCAGACGTTGTTGACGAGGATGTCGAGGCGGCCCTGTTCGGCCTGGATGCGGCGGAACAGTTCTCTTACTTCGTCATCGTTCGTATGGTTGCACCGCACCGCGATACCCCGGCCGCCCAGTCGGGTTACTGCCTCCGCCGTCTCATGGATCGTGCCGGGTAAGTCCACGGCGGCCTGGCCTGCCGCCACGGTGCGGCCGGTAATGTAGACCGTCGCGCCGGCCTCACCCAAGCCCAGGGCGATCCCTTTCCCAACGCCACGGCTGGCCCCGGTGACGAGCGCGACTGTTCCGGTAAGAACTGCCATATGTGGTGACCTTCCTGTGTGTGTAAGTAGGGGCCTATTTTGCCTCAGTACACACGCCGGTCAACCACTGCCCAGACCTGACAGGTGGGCGGCCAATGGGTCT
>NZ_JAYRVJ010000459.1:0-7853 GCF_041918635.1 Promineifilum sp. (SeqCode) | reverse complement strand
GTTCTACGGTTCATCCGACGCGCGCAAGCACAACATTGCCCGCGCCGCGGCCAACTTCTACGGCGTTGTCGTGGCTCCCGGCGAGGAGTTCTCCTTTAACCGCTATCTCGGCTCCGTCAGCGAGACGGATGGCTATGAGGTCGGCCTGGTCATCGTCGGCGGCCGGACGCTGCGCGGCGTCGGCGGCGGCGTCTGCCAGGTCAGCACCACCATCTACCAGACCGCCTTCTGGTCCGGCTTCCCCATCGTCGAGCGCTGGGAACACGGCTATATGGTCGGCTACTACAACGATGGCGAAGGGCCGGGCATGGACGCGACCGTCTTCTCGCCCATTGTGGACTTCCGCTTCATCAATAACACGCCCCACCACCTGCTGATCGAGAACTACTACAACGAGGAGTTCGAATCGCTCACGTTCAAGTTCTACAGCACCAGCATGGGCCGGCGGGTGGTGAAGACGGAGCCGGTGTTCGAGAACGTCGTGCCGCCGCCGGAAGAGGATGTGTGGGAGTACGATGAGGAGATTGCCGCCGGCACGGTGGAGCAGTACGACTACGCCACCGAGGGCGCGCGGGTCAGCGTCACGCGCCAGGTGTTCAACGCCAACGGCGAGCTGATGGAAGAGCGCACCTTCGTCAGCAACTACATCCCCTGGCCCAACGTCTACCGCTACGGCCCCGGTGTGGAAGAAGGCGACTACTCGCTCGTCCCCGAACCGGAGTTCTAACTACCTTGTAGGGCGGTTTGCTAAACCGCCCTACATTTCCCCAACATATCCCCCACTTATCGCCAGTATTTCCCAACGGGATTGACTGGTAGAACATCTGTGCTATTATAGTGTTTAGGACAGACACATTCTCTTCCCCTCCCACCACTACCCCTTTTGATGAGGAGTCGGCGAGTGAGAGCTTGCCGACTCCTTCCGCTTTTTTCTCTGGCGGGCGGGCGCAGAGAACCTCTTTTCGGGATTTTGGGAACCGAGGAACTTTAGGAGAAAAGGGTGATGCAGCAAGAAAGGTTATTCAACCGGTCGGCGAAGGCCGTGCCGGAAGAAGTACAGTTCAAGAGTGCGTCGCGCAAGACGGTCATCGGTATCATTCTTGTCGTCGCCCTCATCGCATTCGAGATCTTTAACTTTGATACGACACGGTTCGCGCTGAACAGCCTGCTGGGCGAAGTGGCCTTCATGGGCATGACCTGGGCTACCATCCTGGCGACAGCTTTCTGCGCGATCGACTTCGCCGGGCTGGCCCGGCTCTTCACGCCGGAGCGCGGCGCGGAAGAGCCAAAGGCCGTCTGGTATCTAATGGGCGCCTGGCTGCTGGGCGCGACGATGAACGCGGTCATGACCTGGTGGGCCGTCTCGCTGACGCTCATCAGCCACGACTTCGGCAATGAGGTGCTGGCCCGCGAGACGCTGCTGAAGCTGGTGCCGATCTTCGTGGCCGCGCTGGTGCTGCTGACGCGCATCCTGTTCATCGGCGCGTTCTCGGTGGCCGGCGAGCACGTTTTCGACCTGGCCGGCAACGCCAAGACGGATAAGCAACCCGCAGCCCGGCCGCAGCCGGCCCTGCCCACACACCCGCCGCTGCGCGCCACCACGGCTCGCGCGTCGCAGCCCGTACCGGTTGAGACGGACGAGCCGAAGCTGCCAACCACGAACCGCCCACCGGCCGGCGGCCGGACTTACCAGCGTCCACCGACGCCGAGCGGCGTGCATCAGATGCCCGCGCCGATGCAGGCCAAGTCGCGGGATCGGTAATGGATTAACTGCGCCTGCGTCTTACGAGAGCCGCGTCCACCAGGGCGCGGCTTTTTTGTTGGGAGCAGAATGGGACGCTGATGACGCTGATTCCAACGCCGATTTTCGCGGACTGAGAGAGCGATAGTCTCTCGCGGCGTAAATCAGCGTTGATATCAGCGCCATCAGCGTGCTATTCTTTACCCATGAGCAAGCAACAAGTCCGCGCGCAGTTCGGGGCCAACGCCGCTGCCTACGTCAGCAGCCCCACCCACGCCGCCGGGGCCAGTCTGGCCCGTCTGGTCGAGCGCGTCGCGCCGGGGCCGGCGTGGCGCGTGCTGGACGTGGCTACGGCCGCCGGCCACACCGCCCTGGCCTTCGCGCCCCACGTCGCCGCCGTCGTCGGGCTAGACCTGACGCCGGAGATGCTGCCGCTGGCCGCGCGGCTGGCGGCCGAGCGCGGCGCGGCCAACGTGCTCTTCGCCGCCGGGGACGTGGAGGAGCTGCCCTTGGCCGACGGCGCGTTCGACGCCGTCACCTGCCGCATCGCCCCCCACCACTTCCCCGACATCGGCCGCTTCGTGGCCGAGGCGGCGCGGGTCATCCGGCCCGGCGGGGCGCTGGCCGTGGTGGACAACGTCGTGCCCGGCAGCTGGCTGCGGGGCAAGCGGGCCGACCGCGTCCGCGCCGCCGGGGCCTACGTCAACGCCTTCGAGAAGCTGCGCGATCCCAGCCACAACCGCTGCCTCAGTCTGGAAGAGTGGCGCGCCGCCTTGACCGCCGCCGGGCTGGTCGTGGAGGTAGAGGAGACGCTCGACAAGCGGCTGACTTTCGAGACGTGGGCGGCCCGCCATACCCCGGAGATGCGCTTGCGGCTGAAGGCGATGCTGCTCCAGGCCCCGGCCGATGCCCGCGACTTCCTCGACCCGCGCGTGGAGGGGGAGCTGACCACCTTCCGGCTGCAAGAAGGGCTGTTCGTGGCCCGCCGCCCCTGACCAGACCTGTCAGCTTTCAGAAAACCTGACAGGTCTACGCTGGTCTACGCTATCCGTCGTCCCGGTCAATCACCCGGTTGGTGGTCTGTACGATCTCCTCCGGCGACATCCCCCGCGCCCGTTCCAGCCGGGCCACGCGCTTCTGGAACTGAGCGAGGCCATAGTCGATGAAGTCCGCCTCGACCAGACCGAACGGGATGGGGTCGTACTGGGCGAACACGTCGCCGATGACGCCCAGCGCCGCCGGCAGCAAGGCGTTCATCTGCGCCTCCAGCACGTCCCACAGCGCCGGCTCCGCGGCCACCAGGCGCGACAACAGATAAATGCCGTAGGCGATGTGGCGCGACTCGTCCTGTTTAAGCAGGGCGATACCGCGGCGCGTCCCCGGCATGAGGTCTTGCCGTTCCAGCACGGTGAAGTAGGCGTGGTAGCCGGTCTCGGCCAGCATGCCCTCCACGATCACATTGTAGGTCACTGAAGCGCGCACCTGAGCGGCGGCCGAGCGGTCGTGGCGCAACGCGCCCAGCGCTTCCGGCAGCGCCCGATAGAACACCTCGCGGTAGTTCTCGGAGTGGTAGCGACTCAGATCGCCGGTCGCGCCCGCCACTTCGGTCAGAAAGCGGTTGAAGAAGTCGGTGTGCTTGGCCTCCTCGAAGAGGAAGGTGGTCAGAAACATCTCCTCCTCCACCCGCCCCTCCTCAGCGATAGCCATGATGAGCGGCAGCAGGTCGAGCGTGACCGCCTCCTCGCCCGCCTGGAACATGGCCGTCAGTCGCAGCAGGATGTCCTGCTCGTCGGCCGCCAGCCCTTGCCAATCCTCGCGATCCCGGCGCAGGTCGATATCGCTGGGGTTCCAAATGCCCAGCCGCTTGGCCTTCTCGTAGAGCCGCATGGCCGGCGACTCCCGTTGCAACCCGCGCGTCGTCGTCAGAAACAGTTCGTGGGTCATTGTCACGCTCCTGAGCACCCATTGTACAAGAATAGAACGCGGATGGACGCCGATTTTTGCGCTGATTGCTAATTCCTAATTACTCAGGTGAGATAGCCTACGGGATATTCCTAACCGATAGGAGGTCTCTCTGTCGAGCAAAGGGGGGTGATACCCCATTCAGCGACTATCACGCGCGGTCTATACTGGCTTCACGTGAAAGCGCACTTACAGGCGCGTCGCATCCGATATGATGGCGGCGCTCAACCGGTCCAAACCGACTTACCGATACCAAAACATACAGGAGGCGATTGGCTCTGCGACGAGCCGGTCGCCTCTTTCCGTTTGGCGGATACGTGATGGAGAAATAAATGAAGCAGTTTGCTCAAATCCCCCTGTTGATAGCCCTGGGCGTCGTCGCCCTTTTGCTCTTTGTCCTGAACGGCACGGGCGGGCAGAACCCGCTCGGCGCGCTCGTCGCTCTGGCGCAATCGGACGCGCCCGATGGCGCTTACCACATCGACATCGACCCCGATGACTTTGTGCGTACCATCGACAACAAGTACCTGCCCCTCATTCCCGGCACGACCTACATCTATGAAGGTCAAACGGCCGAGGGGCTAGAGCGCATTGAAGTCACCGTGTTGCACAAGACCAAGAGAGTCATGGGCGTCAAGACGACCGTCGTGCGCGATACTGTGTATGTGGA
The DNA here is from genome assembly GCF_041918635.1 of Promineifilum sp. (SeqCode). NCBI lineage: Bacteria > Bacillati > Chloroflexota > Ardenticatenia > Promineifilales (SeqCode) > Promineifilaceae (SeqCode) > Promineifilum (SeqCode) > Promineifilum sp. (SeqCode). Next base: position 3,480 of record NZ_JAYRVJ010000459.1, on the reverse strand, counting down.
CGGCGTCATCGTCGAGGATACCCTGGACTGGTTCGCCCAGGACAAGAAGGGCAACGTCTGGTACTTTGGCGAGGCGGTCGATAACTACGAGGATGGCGTTCTGGTCGACCACGAAGGCTCATGGGAGGCGGGCGTGGATGGCGCGCTGCCCGGCATCGCCATGTGGGACGACCCCAAGGAGCACCTGCGCGAGCAGTACCGCATTGAGTATTATCCCGGTTTCGCGGAGGACATGGCGAAGATCTTGAGCGTCGAGGAAAAGGTGACCGTCCCCTACGGCTCGTTCGACGACGTGCTGAAGACGATGGAGTGGACGCCGCTGGAACCGGGCGTGCTGGAGCACAAGTTTTACGCGGAGGAGATCGGCCTTATCAAGGTAGTTGCTCTGGATACCGGCGAGACGATTGAACTGATCGACATCATCCAACCGGCCGATGACGAGAACGATGATAATGACAACGACGATGATGACGACAACGCCCACGACGACCAGACGGTCAGGTAAAGCGCGCCCTGTGTCATAACGTTGCCCTGTTTGTCATCCGTGTTACGCTCACTTGAGCGCCACCAGCGGCCGCGTGGTGCAACCCACCGGCCGCTCCGCGCGTAAAGTAGAAAGATACCTGGTGGTATACTGTCAGAAAGGAGCGCCAAGCGATGAGTGACCAAAACCCCAATATTGACCAACTGAAGGACGAAGAGCGCCTGAAGATCGACATCCCCGTGGAAGAGGAACCGACCGGCAGCGCGGCCAAGCCGTCCTCCACTGACATTGCGGATGAATTCAAGCGTCTCGGCCGCCAGTTCGCCGACGCGCTGGAAGCCGCTTTCAACAGTGAAGAGGCGCGCCGCATGGAGACCGAAGTGCGGGCCGGCATGAAGAGCTTTGCCGACGAGGTGGAGAAGGTTCTCCACCAGGCCAAGGAAAGCCCGACGGCCGCGCGCGTGAAGGAAGAGGCTGTCGGCGCGAAAGAGCGCGTTGAGTCAGGCGAGTTCGCCCGCAAGGCCCAGGAAGGTATGGCCAGCGGCCTGCGCTGGCTCAGCACCGAGCTAGACAAGCTGGCGACCCAGTTCACCCCCGCCGGCCGGCCCACCGAGCAGCCGCCGACCGAGAAGCAGCCGCCGGCGGAATGAATTAGGAATTAGGAATTAGGAATTAGGAATGGCAGAACTCATCATTCATAATTCTTAATTCCTAATTCTCTTGCCAGCGCCTCTAACCCTTCCAGGTCGTCCAGGTCGAGCCATTGCAGCATGATGCGCTGCACGCCGGCGGCGGCCCAGGCGTTGAGTTGTTCGACGATCTCCCCGCCGGCCCCCACCGCCACACCGCTCTGTCGCAGCCTGGCCGCATCGCCCCCACGCCGGGCCAGCTTGCGCGCCAACTCGGCCGCGTCGCGACCGAAGACGCAGCCGGCCATCAGCGACCGCCGCACCGACGCCGGATCGCGCCCCGCCTCGATCAATAGCTCGTCGAGCCGGCGGTTCAACTCCGCGTAGCGCGCCGGGTTGACGTAGACCCCGTTCCACTCGTCGGCGTAACGCGCCGTCAGAGGGAGCGTGCGTCGCGGCCCGTTGCCGCCGATGAGGATAGGCGGGCCGCCGGGGCGCGCCGGCCGCGGCAGCAGGATCGCCTCGCGCAGCCGGTAGTACGTGCCCTGGAAATCAACCGGCGTGTCGCTGTGCAGCAGCCGGGTGACGACCTCCAGCCCCTCTTCAAAACGGGCAAAGCGCTCCGGCACGTCGAGCAGTTCCCAGCCATAGTGGGTGTGCTCCCGCTCCTGCCAGCCCGCCCCCAGCCCCAGCGTCAGCCGCCCGCCGGACAGGTCGTCTACCGCCGCGGCCGTGCGCGCCGTGATAGTCGGATGGCGGAACGAAACGGGCGACACCAGCGGCCCAAACTCGATCCGGCGCGTATGGCTGGCGAGCCAGGTCAGCGATGCCCACAGTTCCAGCGACGCTTTGTCGGGCGGAGTGGCGTTGGTGTAATGGTCGGAGCGGTAGAGGCCAGCGAAGCCCAGATCTTCGGCAGCCGCGGCAAGGCGCTGCCAGCGCGGCCAGGTCAGGCCGTCCTGGCCTTCGATCATGAGGGCGATTTCCATGGTGGCCAGTTGTTAGTGGTCAGTGATCAGTATTCAGTAGGTCAGTATTCAGTGGGTCAGTCGTCTGTACTGATCCACTGAATACTGAAACAAAAAAGGGCGTCGCCACGCGCGACGCCCCTATTCGACATGAATCCGCTTAGGCCGCGGCCTTCTCCAGGTGCGGCAGCACCTGGGCCAGGATACGCTCCTTAGGCTGCGCGCCGACGATGCGCTCCACCACCTGGCCGCCCTTGAACAGCATCAGGGTCGGAATGCCGATGATGGCATAGCGGCCGGGCACGGCCGGGTTGTCGTCCACATCCATCTTGGCGACCTTCAACGAGCCCTCATGCTCCGACGCGATCTCCTTCACAAAGGGAGCGATAAAGCGGCAAGGCCCACACCAGTCGGCCCAAAAGTCGACCAGCACGGGAACGTCAGACTCCAGTACTTCCTGTTGGAAGGTGGCATCGGTAACTTCGAGTGGCTTAGCCATTATTTTCCTAATTCTCCTTCAGACTTTTCTGCTCGTCAGATTCCAGAACAAGAATCCACAGATTTCCCAGAATACATCCGCGATATATGTGTCAGGCGCAAATGCCTTACTTTCTAGAGCATGGCGCTTCTTTGGTAGACGCGCTTATAAGTTCAATCCTTACTTACCCGTATCAGAACAACGTAAGCGCCCGGGGATTATATAGAACTCTGTCAGGAAATGGAACACCGATACTGAAAGACCTGACAGGTGGGCGGCCACAAGTTTCACTGTTGTCAGCGTACCATTGGCCGCCCACCTGTCAGGTCTGAGCAATCAAGCGTCCCATTCTTTTGCGCGCTGCCCGCCCGCGGCTAGAATTGCATCATGACCGACCTCCTCATCCACAATGGCCGCCTGGTTACCTGGACTGACCCCAACGAGATACTGGAAGACAGCGCCCTGCTGCTGCGCGACGGCCGCATCCATGACATCGGCCCGTCGGCCCGGCTGCTGGGTCTCTACCCCGACGCCGAACGGCTGGACGCGCGCGGCCAGCTGGTCATGCCTGGCAACATCTGCGCCCACACCCACTTCTACGGCGCGTTCGCCCGCGGCATGGCTATCCCCGGCCCCGCGCCCAAAGACTTCCCGGACATCCTGGAGCGGCTGTGGTGGCGGCTCGACCGGGCGCTGCTCGACGTGGACGTCGCGTATAGCGCGCTGGTCTCGCTGGTGGACGCCATCAAGCACGGCACGACCACGCTCATCGACCACCATGCCAGCCCCAACGCCATCGACAGCTCGCTCGATCAGATAGCCGACGCGGTGACCGAGGCCGGCGTGCGCGCCGTCCTGTGCTATGAGGTGACGGATCGCAACGGCCCGGAGGAAGCGGCGGCGGGCATCAGCGAGAATGTG
>NZ_JAYRVJ010000458.1:0-7571 GCF_041918635.1 Promineifilum sp. (SeqCode) | reverse complement strand
GCGGCGCTGCCCGAGGGGCCGCGCTACTACCCGCCGGAGCAGATCACCGACATCTACGTGCGCAACATCGCCGCCGAGATGATCCGCGAGCAACTGATGCTGCAACTGCGCGACGAGATACCCTATGGCACGGCCGTGCAGGTGCGCGACTTCAAGGAGCGCCCCAACGGCGTCACCTACGTCAGCGCCGACATCTTCGTCGAGCGCGACAGCCACAAGAGCATCGTCATCGGCGCGGGCGGGATGCAGTTGCGGCAGCTGGGCGCGGCCGCCCGCGAGCAGATCGAGCAACTTATCGGCGGCAAGGTGTTTCTAGAGTTATGGGTGAAGGTCGAGCCTAACTGGCGGCGCGACCCGCAACTGCTGCGCCAGTTCGGCTACAGCCCGCGGGAGTAGGGGCAGACCTGCGTGTCTGCCCAAGGGCGCGATAGTAGGGGCAGACCTGCGTGTCTGCCCAAGGGCGCACACACAACCCAAGGGCGCACACACAGGTGCGCCCCTACAGCGCGTAGCGTGATGGAATAATCGTCGCGCATCGCGACGATGATTGATACGTATAGGAACTGGTACCGGGTAATAGCCGCGCGGCCCGCGGCGTCTGATCGGGGGGCGATCATCCCGTGCACCCCCTGAACAACGCACCCCCGCGCAATCGGAATAATCAAAAGCAAGCCATGACCCAAGAGAACGGTGTATCCCGACGTAGATTCCTGAAGACGGCCACAGTGACGGCCGTGGCCGCCGTAGCCACCGGCGGCGGCGCGGCGCTCCTCAAGCGCATGGAGACGCCCGTCGTCATCTCCACGGATTCGGCTCTTCCCGCGGCCGGCGCGGTCCTCCCGCCCGCCTACTCCACAGTCGTGCCGGTGCTCCCCGTCGCCGGCCAGCCGGTCAGCGGCGACCCCAACGACCTGCTGGCCCAGCTCGGCGCGTCCCAGGCGGAGAACATGCAACTGCGGGCGCAGGTTGACCAGTTGCAGCGCGACCTGGCCTCATTGCAGGCGTCCGAGCAGGAGAGCCGCACCTCCCGCGATACGCTCTCGCTGGAACTCGACGGCGCGCGCAATCAGTTGGGCGTGCTGGGCGGCCTGGTGGCCCTCTATGAGCAGCTCGACGCCGCCGATCTGGGCGGCGTGGTCGAGAACGGCCTGGGCGCGGTCGGCCAGAAGATTGGCGAGTTGTTGGGCGGCGTGCCGGCGCTGGCGCTGGGTCTGGACACCGGCCAGCTGGCCCTGGGCGAGGTCGAGGCCCACATCCCCCTGCTGGACAACGGCCGGAACTGGCTGGGCGTGCAGGCCAACAAGATGCGCGCCTTTTACGCCGACGTGGAGAGCTGGCTGCAACGGGCCGTCGAGCGGGTGGGCGACTTCCTGGAAATGCTGGCCGACTGGTTCGAAGGGCTGCGCCGCTGGCTGCCCTTCGGCGCGGGCGAGAAGGCCGCCGGCGTCATGAGCGCGCTGACAGCCCTGCTGGCCGAGACGCCAACGACGCTCAACGGGCTGGAGACGAACGTCGCCGGGCCGCTCGACGTGTGGTTGCAGCGCATCGACGGCGAGCCGGCCCTGACGCGGCGGCTGGTGCGCCCGCTGCGCGACGAAGTCATCGCCCGCGCCCGCACCACGGCCGACCAGGCCAACCAGGTCGGCGCGGTCTACGAGCAGCAACTGGCCGCCCCCGTCCGCGCCGCGCAAACCAACCGGCAGACGCTGCGCCAGGCCATCGCCGACTACCGCGCGCAGAATCAGATTTAGGGACTAGGGGTTAGGGAAGAGTGCTCTTCCCTAACCCCTAGTCCCTAGCCCCTAGCCCCTAGCCCCTAGCCCCTCTCATGGTCACCGTCCTCCGCACCCGCATCACCCCCCCACGCCCCAGCGCCCGCACACTGGAGCGCCCGCGCCTGACGCACACACTGGCCGACGCGCTCAACTTCCGCCTGACGCTCATCCAGGCCGGGGCCGGCTTCGGCAAGACGACCGCCCTGGCCGCGCTGGCCGGGCTGGGAAGGCCGCTCATCTGGTATCAGGTGATGGAGGAAGACAGAGACCCGCTCGTCTTCCTGCTGCACCTCTGCCACGCCGCGCGCCAGGCCATCCCTACCCTGAGCGAATCGCCCATCTCGCTGCTGGAGTCGTGGGACGGGACGAGCAGCCCCTTGCCCTCCACGCGCATCCTGGACGAGTGGATCAATAGCCTGAGCGCCGGACTGCATGAGCCGGCGCTCTTGGTGCTGGACGACGCCCACCTGGCCGCCTCTGCCGCCGAGATCGCCCGCCTGCTCGACCGCCTGGTCGGGCTGGCCCCGCCCGATCTGCACATCCTGCTGGCCGGTCGGCAGCCGATTTCGCTGCCCAACCTGGCCCGCTGGCGGGCGCAGGGGATGGTGCGGCACGTTGACCGGGCCGCGCTGGCCTTCACGACGGCCGAGATCGCCGCCCTGTTCGCCGAGGTCTACCGCTACGAGCTGACCGGCGACGAGGCCGAACTGCTTCACGAGGCCACCGAGGGCTGGGCCATCGCCCTGCAACTGGTCTGGCAGAGCTTGCGCGGCGGGGCGTTCGGCTCGGTCGAGGACGTGCTGTCCCACCAGGCCACGTCGCTCGACAGCCTCTTTCACGTCCTGGCGACCGAGATCTTCGAGGGCCAACCGGCCGACGTGCAGGCCTTCCTGCAAGCCACCTCCGTCCTGCGCATCATCACCCCCGAAGCCTGCGACGCATTGATAGGGGCTAGGGGCCAGGGGCTAGGGGCTAGGGAAGAACGCTCCGCCCTGGAACCTGGAACCTGGAACCTGGTCTCTAGCGCCAGCATGCTGGCCTATCTGCGCCGCATCGATCTGTTTGTGGTCGATCTGGGCGACGGCAGCCTGCGCTACCACCACATCTTCCACCACTTCCTGGAACAGCTCGCCGGCCCGGAACAGCGCCGGCAGGCTCACCGGCGAGCGTCGGCCTACTTCAAGGAACGGGATGACCTGGACGAGGCCATTTACCATCTGAACCGGGCGGGCGACCACGAGGGGGCGGCGGCGCTGCTCGACAGCTATGGCGGGCAACTGCTGGCTTCGGGCCGGCTGGATACGCTGGCGGCCTATCTGGGGGGGCTGCCGCCCGAACTGCTGCCGGAGCGGCCGGCCCTGCTGTTCTACATGGGCGAACTGGCCCGCCTGCGCAGCCGGTTCCAGGAAGCGCTGGGCTGGTATCAGCAGGCCGAGGCCGCCTGGCGGGAGCGCGGTCACGTCGAGGGGATGGCCCGCGCCCTGCGCGGTCAGGCGCGCGTCTACCTGGACACGGTCGATCCCAGCCAGGCCGAGGCGCTGCTGGAGAAGTCGATTCGCCTGAGCGAGGGGCTGGAGGGGCGCGAGATGCGCGCCCGCCTCTACGAACTGCTGGCCGAGAACAAGCTCAACGCCGGCCACATCGAGGAAGCCGAGCAGTTGCGCCAGCAGGCCGACGCCCTGCGCAGCGCCAGCCCGTCCGACTCGCAACTGCTCTTCCGCGTGCTGTTGCGGACGGGCCGGCTGGACGAGGCGCGCCGCAAGCTGGAAGAGCGCGCCGCGGCCGAACAACTGGAGCCGGTGCTGACCCCGCGCGCCCACCGCGAGACCCACCTGCTGCTGTCGCTGGTCTACTCGCTCCAGGGCCGCGGCCGGGAAGCCTACGCCTTTGCCCAGGAGGGGGCGCGCCGTGGCATAGACCTGCGCTCGCCGTTCGTCACAGCCGTCGGCCACTTGCGCCAGGGGCATGCGCTGGCGCTGCTGGACGACCCCGACCGCCATGAGCGCGCCCGCCAGGCGTATGAACGGGCCATCGAGATCAGCCGGCAGCTGGCCGTGCCGCGCCTGATGGTGGAGGCCAGTTGGGGCCTCTGCCGCGTCTACGGCTACAGCGGCGCGCTGCCCCAGGCGCTACGGGTCGCCGAGGAAGGCATCGAGATCGCCCGCGCCGCCGGCGACGAGTGGATCGCCTCGCTGGTGCGGGCGTCCATGGGCGCGGGGCTGGCCCTGGCCGGGCGGGATGAGCTGGCGCTGGAATGGCTGAGCCGGGCGTTGCAGGGCTTCCAGGAGTGCGGCGACTCCTTCGGCGCGTGCGCGACCCGCCTGTGGCTGTGCCTGGTGCGCTGGCGGCAGGGCAAGCTCGACCTGTTGGCTCAGCTGTTGCCGGCCGCGCTGACCGCCTGCGCCGAGAACGGCTATGACTACCTGCTGACGCGGCCCACGCTGCTCGGCCCGCCCGACGAACGCATCCTGACGCCCTTGCTCATCCTGGCCCGCGACCGCAACTGGAACGGCGAGTACGCCGGGCGCATGCTGGCCGCCCTGGGGTTGGGGCACATCACCCACCATCCCGGCTACCAGATCAAGGTAACCACGTTGGGCGGCTTCTCCGTCCAGCGGGGCGACGCGGCCATCGCGCCCAACAGTTGGCGGCGCGCCAAGGCGCGCCAGTTGTTCCAGCTGCTGCTGACCTACCGCCATACCGCGCTAGACCGCGACCAGATTCTCGAACACCTGTGGCCCGGCCTCGACCCGGCGGCGGCGGGGCGCAACTTCAAGGTGACACTCAACACGCTCTACCACGTCCTCGAGCCGGAGCGCGGCCCCGGTTCCGAATCGGCCTTCATCCTGCGCGAGGGCACAGCCTATAGCCTGCGCCCCGCCGCCGACCTGTGGCTCGACGCGGAACGATTTGTCACTCTCATTGCGCAGGCAACCGAGGGAGCAGGTTCCAGGTTCCAGGTTCCAGGTTCCAGGGCGGAACGCTCTTCCCTGGCCCCTGGAACCTGGAACCTGGAACCTGGCCGGGTGATGGAACTGCTGGAACAAGCTCTCTTCCTCTATCAGGGCGACTACCTGCCCGAGGCCATCTACGAGACGTGGGCGGCGGCCGAGCGGGAGCGGTTGGCCGTGTTGTTTCTGGGCGCGGCTGACCGGCTGGCCGAGCTTTACCTCGGCTGCCGGCGCTTCGAGCAGACCATCGAGTTGTGCCATCGCATCCTGGCCGCCGACAACTGCTGGGAGCGCGCCTACCGCCACCTGATGGCCGCCTACCACGGCCTGGGCAACCGCGGCCAGCTCGCCCGCGTCTACCAGCGCTGCGTCCAAACCCTGCGCGCCGAACTGGACGTGTCGCCGTCGGAGGAGACGGGTGCGCTCTTTAGACAATTCGCAGGGGAGCAGGGGGGCGGGGGAGCTGGAGAGCGGGGGTGATCCGCCCCCCTGCTCCCCTGCCCCCCTGCCCCCCTGCTCATTCCTGGTAACTCCCGTGTATCCCTCCTCTGCTATCCTCCCACTAACCTGAGACCACCTACAAAGGGTACCAGCCTTGGAAGAAAACTCGCCCGAGATCACCTCCTTTGTCGTCCGGTTCATCCATTCGGGGCCGCCCGAGAACACCGCCTACCGGGGGTCGATCCTCAACGTGCAGACCAACCAGGAGTTCGCCTTCGTCCGCTGGGAGGAGGCCGTCGCCTTCATTCGCCGCTTTGTCGGTCTTTCTGAAGCGCCGGGAAGCGGGGGGGCAGGGGAGCAGGGGCGCAGGGGCGCTTGACTGTCCCACTGATCTACTGGCCCACTGCTTACTGTTTACTGCTTACTGATCACTGACCACTGACTACTAAGCTATGACCCGAATCGCCCAAATTCTCTCCACCGGCAGCTACGTGCCGGAGCGCGTCGTGACCAACGCCGAGATGGATCAACTTCTCGGCCAGCCCACCGGCGACTGGCTGGAGGCCAACGTCGGCATCCGCGAGCGCCGCTGGATGTCGCCCGAGCAGACCACGTCCGACCTGGTCGTGGAAGCCTCGCGCCAGGCATTGGCCAAGGCCGGCGTCCGCCCCGAGCAGCTCAACCTGATCATCGTCTCCACCGATACACCCGACTACCTCTCGCCGGGCACGTCGGTCGTCGTCCAGCACAAGCTGGGCGCGGTCAACGCCGGGACCTATGATGTCAACAGCGCCTGCGCCGGCTGGGTGACCGCCCTCGATCAGGGCGCGCGCTACCTCGCCACCGACGAGACGATGAACTACGTCCTCGTCGCCGGCGGCTATGGCATGAGCCGCTTCCTCGACTTGAGCGACAAGAAGACAGCCAACCTGTTCGCCGATGGGGCGGGGGCGGCCGTGCTGGGCGCGGGCGACCGGCCGGGCTTCCTCGCCAGCAACTTCCTCGCCAAGGGGGAGTACTACGACGCCCTGGGCATCTACGGCGGCGGGGCCAGCCGCCCCAGCACGCCGGAGAACGTGGCGACCTATGGCCCGCCGAAGGTCGAGTTCGTCAAGAAGTTCCCGCGCACGTTCAACACCGAGTACTGGCCCAAACTGATCGGCGGCGCGCTGGACAAGGCCGGGCTGACGCTGGACGAGGTCGATCACTTCCTGTTCACCCAACTGAACCTGCGCACCATCGAGGCGATGATGGAACTGCTGGGGCAGCCGCTCCACAAGGCCCACTGGGTGATGGACAAGTGGGGCTACACCGGCTCCCCCTGCGTTGTCATGGCCCTCGACGACGCCATCGAGCACGGCCGCGGCCCCCAACCGGGTGAGGTCGTGCTCTTCTGCGCCAGCGGCGGCGGCATCAGCATGGCCGCCTCCGTCTGGCGCTGGATCTAGGGGCTAGGGACAAGGGGCTAGGGGCCAGGGAAGAGCGCTCTTCCCTGGCCCCTAGCCCCTAACCCCTGGCCCCTGGCTGTCTCTTCCAACGCTGGAGAGATCACTATGTACATCGGCGACTACCTGGCCCGGCGCGAGTTGTATTCGCCCGACCGCACGGCCATCATCGACACCGGCAAGAGTCCCGAATGGCGGCTGACCTTCCGCCAGATGAACGAGCGCGCCAACCGGCTGGCGAACTGGCTGCGCGACACGGCCGGCGTCGGCCGCGGCGACCGCGTCGCCATCCTGGCCCACGACGGCGTGGAGCACCTCGACACCTTTTTCGCCTGCGGCAAGCTGGGGGCGATCCATACGGCGCTCAACTGGCGGCTGCATCCGCAGGAGTTGGCCGGGATTGTGGCGCAGACGACGCCCAGGGTGCTCGTCTTCTCCGATGACGTACGGGACAAAGTCGTCCAGTTGCGCGCTCTCTTGAGCGGTCAGCCTCATGACATCGGCTGGATGGTGGTATTGGGGGACGGCGACGAATTGCCTGACTACGAGCGGTTCGAGCGGGTGTTGCGCGGCGCGCCGGCCGAGCCGGTGGCGACGGACGAGCTGGAAGCGGAGGACATCGCCGCGCTCATCTTCACCGGCGGCACGACCGGCCTGCCCAAGGCGGCCCAGGTCTCGCACCGCATGATCGGCTGGAACACGCTCAACACGGTCATTCACGACGTGACCCACGACGACGTGTACCTCAACGTCTTCCCCATGTTCCACACCGGCGGCCTGTTTGTCTACACCCTGCCGCAGATCATCTTTGGCGGGACGACCATCCTGATGCGCCCGTTCGACCCGCCGCGCGTGCTGGAGCTGATTGAGCGGGAGCGGGTGACCATTTTCGGCGCGGTTCCGACGATGTACCAGCTCATCGCCCAGGCCCCCAACTGGCCCGCGGCTGATCTCTCCTC
>NZ_JAYRVJ010000457.1:0-7654 GCF_041918635.1 Promineifilum sp. (SeqCode) | reverse complement strand
GTCTTGGCCGGCGTCTCGCCCGGAAACAGGATGATCAGATCGTAGATGTCTTCCGCGCCGGCATTGGTGATCCGCAACGCTTGTACGGCGGACTCCGGAGGCGTGGTTGGCGTGCAGGCGCTGCGGGTAACGAGCAGGCAGACAACGAAGAGCATGGGTTCCCATTTGATCATGACTCTCACTCCCGGATGGTGAAACTATCTTGGACTCGTCTGACGTGGTGTCATCGAACCTAGAAGCTGCCTAAAGAGCGCAAATCAGATAGAGTGGGCGATAGGTATCATGTAGGACATGGGGCGTTTGTGGCAGTGTCAAGGAAAGGAGGTAAACCGTGAATATCAACCCCCTCAGCCGGAAACCACTCGGGATCGGGCTCGCCCTGCTGCCCATGGCAGCCGGAGCGCTCGTGCTGGCGCTAGACCTAATCGCGCCTGCCGAAACCGGAGCCGCAACAGCCGCGTCGTCGGCCTATCTGCCGGTGATCCGCGACTGCGCGGCCGTCGCCTTCGACCACATTCCCGCCTATGGCAGCGCCGAGAACCTGCAAGGCCGCGTCACGTGTTTAGACCCGGCCGAATACGACGACTACGCCATGGCCGTCTACATCTTCGTCGGCGGCTGGTGGACCAAGCCGTACTTCTCCTCTCCACTGACGGCCATTGGCGATGACGGCCGGTGGGTGACCGACGTGACGACGGGCGGCAACGACGCGCACGCTACCCGCTTCGCCGCCTTCCTCTGGCCGCGGGCTGCCGGAACCCCGCCATCATCCGCCGGAGCGCAAGCGCTGCCGGCCGCGCTGTTCAACTATGCTTATCTCATCGCGGACCGCCCGCCGGCGGATCGCACCATCCGCTTCTCCGATTATACCTGGGACGTGAAAGCAAGCGACGCGCCCGTCGGGCCGGGGCCGAACTACTTCTCGGACGCGGCCGGAGACGTGTGGGTGGATGAGGCCGGCCGCCTGCACCTCATGATTCGTCATCGCGGCAACCGCTGGTATTCGACCGAGGTTAACACCCAGCAACCTTTCGGCTATGGCGCTTACACCTTCACGCTGGCGACGACGGTGGATGCGCTGGATCCCAACATCGTGCTGGGGCTGTTCACCTGGGAGACGGCCGCGCCGCAGTATAACTACCGCGAGATCGACATCGAGTTTGCCCGCTGGGGCGTCGCGGCGCGAGACGACAACGCGCAGTACGTTGTCCAGCCGCACACGCGGCCGGGGAATTTGCAGCGCTTCGTCATGCCGTCCGAAGCGGTTTCGACCCACCGCTTCACCTGGAGCCCCGGCGCGGTACATTTCGCCAGCTACCGCGGGCGGACGACCGATGAGGCCAACCTCATCTACGAGTGGACGTACACCGGTTCCGATGTGCCCCCAGCGGGCAACAGCCAGGCGCGCCTTAACCTGTGGCTCAACGACGGCGCGCCTCCCACCGACGGTGAGGAGGTCGAGATCATTATCGAGGCGTTTGAGTTCAGTGGCCAGTGATCAGTGGCCAGCGACCATCCACTGCTTACTGCTTACTGACCACTGACCGCTGTCTTTAAACGGCTGACCGAAAGCTATACCCCACCCCCCGTTCCGCCACGATGTAGTCCGGATTGTTGGGGTCTTTTTCGATCTTACCGCGCAGGCGGTGGACGTGGACGTGCAGCCGGTCTTCGCGCGCCTCTTGCAGCGGCCAGATGCGGCCAAGCAGGAAGTCGGTCGTCACAATGCGGCCGGCGTTGCGCACCAGAATGTAGAGCAGCTTTGTCTCCGTCGGCGTCAGCGATACCGCCTCCCCGTCCACCAGCGCCTCGCGCAGCGGGAAGTTGATCATCAGCCGCTCGTCGATGCGTGTGGTCGAGTCGAGGGTGTAGGTGTAGTTCTCCATCCGCGCCAGCACACGGCGGACGCGAGCGACCAGCTCCGGCGCGTTGAAGGGCTTGACGATATAGTCCTCGGCGTGTTCCTCCAGCCCCTCGATGATCGTCTCCTCCGCGCCGACGGCTGTTAACATAATCACGGGTAAGTCGCTGAAGTCGTGGACGGTGCGGCAGAACTCGAAGCCGCTCATCTCCGGCATGTGCAGGTCAACAATCGCCAGATGGGGCAGGCCGTGGCGGTTGATGAGCTTCAGCGCTTCCGGGCCGCTGATGGCCGTAGAGACCTCATAGCCGGCCTGCTCCAGGGTATACTGCACGATGCGCAGGGTGTAGGCGTTGTCGTCCACGACGAGGACGCGTTGGGTGTCGGGGGTGGAATCCAGCATAGGGTGTGACCTGCCCTTCTATTATATAGGTAGGCCCGAGACGTGTTCGAGCCGGCAGCCACTATGGTAGACCAAGAGGCGCGGTCTGCCAAACGGGGTGATGTAGACCTGACAGGTGGGTGGTCACAAAGCTCATTTCCACCAGCGTACCAGTGGCCGCCCACCTATCAGGTCTGGGCGCGGCGGCCAGAATGCCCGCGTCATTTGTTGCGCCAATACCCGCATGTGCTATAAAAGAGACGAATTTCACAATCACGCTCCGCAAACCAGAGAGGAAGAGGAACCCACTGTGCTGGCTGATTGGCAATACATCGGAATCTTCGTGGCGTTGTCGCCTATATTCCCTCTGGCCCCGGTGGTGCTCAACCGCCTTTTGGGGCCGCACCGGCCGAACCCCATCAAGCAGCAGACGTACGAATGCGGCATCGAGACGGTCGGCGATACGTGGATCCAGTTCAAGGTGCAGTACTACATCTACGCCCTGGTCTTCGTGGTGTTCGACGTGGAGGCGGTGTTCCTATTCCCCATCGCCGCCGCGTATGGACAGCTCGATCTGTTCGCGATCGGGGCGACGGCGCTGTTCATTTTCCTGCTGGCGGACGGGCTGATCTACGCCTGGAGCCGCGGCGTGCTGGAGTGGGTATAGGTCATGGATATTCTCGACCTGCTAAAGAGCCTGATTTCGCTGAGCCTCGGCGACTTCATCCGCCGCCAGTTTGGCGCGGGGCCGGGGACGGAAGTCCTGATCGACATCGGCGGCGTGCTGATCGTGTCCACGTTCTGCCTGCTGATCGTCATCTTCCTCATCTGGCTGGAGCGCAAGGTGATCGCGCGCATCCAGGACCGTGTTGGCCCCAACCGCGTGGGCGGGCGCTACGGCCTGTTGCAGACGGTCGCCGACGTGATCAAGCTGCTGGTGAAGGAAGTCATCCACCCGGCCGGGGCAGACTGGGTGACGTATAATGCCGCGCCCATCCTGGTCGTCATCGCCGCGCTGCTGGTGTGGGCCGTGCTGCCGTTCGCGCCGGGGGTCATCGGTCAGGACCTGAACATTGGCGTGTTCTACATCATGGCCATCAGCTCGGCGTCGGTCATGGTGCTATTGCTGGCGGGGTGGGGGTCGAACAACAAGTACGCGCTGCTGGGCGCCTTCCGGGCGGTGGCGCAGATGGTCAGCTACGAAGTGCCGATGATCCTGGCCCTGCTGGTGCCGATCATCCTGGCCCGCAGTATGTCCACCGGGGACATCGTCGCCGCCCAATCGCTGCCTTTCCTGCTCTTCGCGCCCATCTCGGCGCTCATCTTCTACATCTCTTCCCTGGCCGAAACGGGCCGGACGCCCTTCGACCTGCTGGAGGCGGAGTCTGAGATCGTGGCCGGCTTCCACATCGAGTACGGCGGCATGAAGTTCGGTATGTTCTTCCTGGCCGAATTCATCAACACGCTGTTCATGTCGGGGTTGTTCGCCACCCTCTATCTGGGCGGTTACCGCTTCTTCGGTCTGGAGAACTGGGTCAGCTCGGACGGCTACCCCTATGGGCGGCTGATTGGGTTGATCGCCTTCTTCGTGAAGATGTTCGCCGTCTACTTCGTCTATATCTGGATACGCGGCACGCTGCCCCGGGTGCGGGTGGACCAAATCCTCAACTACAACTGGAAGTTCCTCGTTCCGCTGTCGCTGGTGCTGGTCTTTGCCGTCGCCATCGTCGATAAACTGATCCCGGAGGGGACGAACGTGGTGGTGCGGATGAGCATTCATTTGCTCCTGAACCTTGCCCTGGCCGCGGGGACGCTGGAAATCTTGCGGCGGCGGGGGCGGGCCAACCGCATGGCGGCGCAGGGCGGCGCGGGGGGCGGCACGGGCGCGACGGCCGTCGGCGTCTACGATCTTCACGGCGACGGCCACGGCCACGAGGAACCCGCCGCCCCGGAAGTGGAAAGCCTGGGCGCGCGCGAGCCTGTCGTCATCCCGATCCACTAATTAACACACTAGACCTGACAGGTGGCGGCGTTGCCGCAACGCCTTCGCCCGTCAGGTCTAGAGAACTGAGGCGCATTTATGAGCCAGCAGATCATCTTTTTCATTCTCGCCGCCATCACGCTGACTTCGGCCATCGTGGTGGTGACGTTGCGCAATATCTTTCACGCGGCGCTGGCGCTGATGGTGTCGTTCCTGGGGGTGGCCGGCATCTACGTGCTCCTGGAAGCGGGCTTCCTGGGCATGGCGCAGTTGTTGGTCTACATCGGCGCTATCTCGATCCTGATCATCTTCGCCATCATGATGACCCGGCGACTGATGCAGACGAGCGAGACGCCGTTCAACTCACAGGCCGTCGCGGCGCTGGTGGGCGCGGCCATCACCCTGGCCATTCTGGTCGTCGTCATCGCCCGGCTCTACCCGCTGGCCCCGGGGGCCGACTTGCTGGGGGGGGCGCCGGTTGTAGACCCGGCCATGCTGGATAGTAGTGTGGCGCGAATGGGGCGGTCGTTTGTCAGCGCCGACGCTTACGTGCTGCCGTTCGAGCTGGCGTCGGTGTTGCTGCTGGCGGCATTGGTAGGGTCGATCATCATCGCCTGGCCGCGGAGCGGAGAGGAGGAGAACCTGTGATTCCGCTGTCATGGTTTTTGCTGCTGAGCGCGGCGCTGTTCTGCATTGGCTTGTACGGGGTTATGGCCCGGCGCAACGCCATCGCCATCCTGATGGGCGTGGAACTCATGTTGAACGCGGTCAACATCAACCTCATTGCCTTCTGGCGCTACCTGACGCCGGATCGGTCGGTGGGGCTGGTCTGGGCTACGTTCGTGCTGACCGTGGCCGCGGCCGAGGCCGCCGTCGGTCTGGCGCTCATCATCTCGGTCTATCGCAGCCGCGACTCGGTCATCGCGGAAGAACTGGACACGCTGAAGAACTAGTTGTCAGTTGCCAGTCGTCAGTTGTCAGCATTACCTGCCGACAACTGGCAACTGGCAACTGACCACTGAGTAACTGCCTATGAACGAGCAGATACTAACTATCCTGACCTGGCTGATCCCGGCCATGCCGATATCGGCCTTTTTCCTGATCGCGCTGTTGGCCCACCGCAACCGGACGCTCAGCTGGGTCATCGCCTGGGTGGCGATTATCAGTTCGCTGGTGATGAGCTGGACGGTAGCCATCTCGGTTCTGGGCCAGGGCTTGCACGAACTGGAAGAGCATCCGGTGCAGATCGCCAGCGCGCTGCGCTGGATACCGTTGGGCGATTACTACCAGGGGCAGTGGCTCGATACGGGCGTGGCCGTCGATCCGCTGGGGGCGATCATGCTCCTGATGGTGTCGTTCGCCACGACGATGATCTTCGTCTACAGCGTCGGCTACCACAACTGGGGCCACGGCCTGGGCAAGCACAAAGGCGAGCCGCAGCACGACCTGACGGAAGAGCCGTTGCTGGCCCGCTTCTTCGGCTATATGTGCCTGTTCGGCGGCTCCATGCTGCTACTGGTGGTGGCCGATAACCTGCTACTGCTCTTCATCGGCTGGGAGTTGATGGGCTTCTGCTCCTACTCGCTGATCGGCTTCTGGTATGCGCGCAACTACCCGGAGCACCAGGAGATCACCCGCATCCCGCCGCGCGCCGCGGCGGTGAAAGCGTTCATGACGACGCGCGTGGCCGACGTGGTGATGATGCTGGGCATCGTCTTCTTCTGGTGGGCCTTCGGGACGCTGAATTTCAGTCAGGCGTTTACCGCGGAGAGCCTGGAGCACGTGCTGGAACTCGTTGGCTTCGGCGGGCTGGCGGTCATGACCCTGCTGCTGTTCACCGGCACGGTGGGCAAGTCGGCGCAGTGGCCGCTGCACGTCTGGTTGCCCGACGCGATGGAAGGCCCCACGCCGGTCAGCGCCATCATCCATGCCGCGGCCATGGTCTCGGCCGGTATCTTCATGCTGCTGCGCATCTTCCCGCTGATCGCCATCAGTATTGACGGGACGCCCTACGCCGGGCTGATCATCGCCGGCATTGGCGCGTTCACGGCGCTCATGGCGGCGACCATCGCCGTCGCGCAGTACGACGTGAAGGGCGTGCTGGCCTACTCCACCATCTCGCAGCTAGGCTTCATGGTGGCGGCCATCGGGCTGGGCGGCTACGTCGCGGCGACGTTCCACCTGATCACCCACGCCTTCTTCAAGGCGCTGCTCTTCCTCGCTTCCGGCTCGGTCATCCACGGCATGGAGCATGGGGCGGTGCACGTTCACGACCACCATCACGACCCGCAGGACATGCGCAACATGGGCGGGCTGCGCCACAAGATGCCGGTGACGTTCTGGACGTTCGTCATCGGCGGTCTGGCGCTGGCCGGCTTCCCGTTCGTCACAGCCGGCTTCTGGTCGAAGGACGAAATCTTCGCCGAGGCGTGGTATCAGTGGTCGCACGATGGCAAGGTGCTGGCGATTGTGGTGTTTGTCACCCTGGCGGTGGCCGCGCTGCTGACGGCGTTCTACACCATGCGCCAGATCAGCCTGACCTTCCTGGGCAAGCCGCGCACAGAGTTGGCCGAGCACGCCCACGAGAGCACGCCATTCATGACCGTGCCGCTGGTCCTGCTGGCGATCTTCGCCGTCACCGCCGGCTGGTCGGGCATCTCCGACCGCTTCCTGGGGACAGACGGCATCTTCTACAACTTCTTCCACCACTACGCGGGCGCGGAGTACTTCCACTTGTTCGAGGAACTGGCCGAAGCGGGCCTGATCGCCCATGCCATCGAGACCATCCCCTGGAGTTGGGTTCCGCTGATCGTCTCGCTGGTGGTGGCGCTGGGCGGCCTGGCGCTGGGCTGGTGGGTCTACGCGCGGCGGCCGCTGGCGGCCGGACAGACCGACCCGATGGTGGGCACGCTGGGGCCGCTGCACCGCGCCCTCAACCGCAAATGGTACTGGGACGAACTGTACAACACGCTCTTCATCGTCCCGACGGTGCGGTTCTCGGAGCGGGTGGCGTATGAGATCGTCGATAAGGGTATTATCGACGGGATTCTGCATCTGGTGGCGCGCGTCTTCTACACCATCGGCGGCTACCTCAAGCGGTTTGAGGAAGTCGTCATCAGCGGCGGCGTGGACTGGGTAAAGGATCGCTTCCTGGGCTTCGCGCGCGAGTTCCGCTACTTGCAGACGGGCAAGGTGCAGGAGTACGCGCTCATCTCGGTCTTCATTGCCACGGCGCTGGCGGTGGTCATCCTGTTAATCAACAGCGGTTGGCTGGGGAACATCTTCTAAGATGACCGGCCGGCATGAAACGGTTGGCGGCTAGACTATGGACGTCATTCTCAACAACCTTCTGATTCTGACCATCTTCTTCCCGGTGGCCGCGTCATTGGTCATCTTTCTGCTGCCCGACGACGCGAAGGACACCATTCGC
>NZ_JAYRVJ010000456.1:0-2734 GCF_041918635.1 Promineifilum sp. (SeqCode) | reverse complement strand
TGGGGTACGCGGCCGGCTGGGAGTCGTTTTCCTCTGGCCCCTGGCCTATTGCCCGTGGCCACGTGCTCCCGTCCGCATCTGCGGAGGCGGACACCATCCCCCCCGCCCCCCCGCCCCCCCGCCCCCCCGATCCATACCCAAAACTCACCCCGCGAAACTCCACCGCCCCCACGATGGGCCGGGCCACGCCGCCCTCGTTCTCGTCCAGCTCTGTCTCGGTGTTGATCAACTCTAAAATGCGCCGCGCGCTGGCGACGCCGAGTTGGGCCAACTGGAAGGTGAAGATCGAGGTGAACGTGGGAAAGCGCAGGAAGCCGAACAGCCCCACGTAGCTGACTACCTGGCCCAACGTGATTTGTCCCGCCTGCCACAGCAGTACGGCGTGCAGGAAGGCCATGCCCCACAACAGGCTGAAGACCAGCATCGGGAGATAGCGCGCCTGAATCTCCCCCTCGCGCACGGCATAGTCGCGGTAGACGCTGGCGTCGCGGGTGAACTTGTCCCCCTCCTGCGCCTCCTGGGCGTGCCCCTTCACCACCTCGATGCCGCTGACCGTCTCGGCCAGCCCGGCGTTCATCACGCCGAACGACTCCCGCATCCCCTCGCTGACCGGGTTCAGTTGGCGCGAGTAGCCGCGGATGGTGATGGTAAACAGGATGAGGAAGATGACCGGCACGAGGAGCAGTTGGAGGTCAATCCGGCTAATGAGCACAATGGGCGCGACGATGCCCACCAGCGAATCGGTGATGAGCATGATGCCGGGGCTGAACATGAGGTTCAGCATGCGCACGTCGTTGGTGGCGCGGGCCATGATGTCGCCGATGCGCTGCCGGTTGTGGAAGGTCTGGCTCTTGCCCAGCAGGCTGGCGTACAGCTCATCGCGGGAGTCGCGCTCCACCCGCTGGGCCATAAACTCGAACGCGGAGTTGCGGGCCAACCCGAAGAGGCCCTGAGCGGCGGCCGAGGCGAACACCGACAGCGCTAACAGCAGTAGTGAGCGCGTTGTCCAGTCGGGCGTGTTGAGCAGGTCGAAGCCGCGGCCGATGAGCACCTGGATGTAGCTGGCGGCGAAGTTGTTCACCACCGCCGCTGCCAGCGCGGCGGCCGGCAGCCACGGATATTGCGCCAGATGCGAGACGATCCAGCGCACTGGCCCGGTGCGGTTGAACTCTTTCTCGTCGGCCAGGCGAAATTCGCGTTTGGTCATGGGGATACCTTGAGACCTGACAGGTTGGCAGACGGGAGACCGCGCGGAACCTATCAGGCCTGGTTGCTGGAAACAAACGTTCTATCGAGTGTGGGTAATTATAGCGCGTGGCGCGGGTCGCGCATACCCATGCAGGGTAATCGAATACCATAAGCGGATGCTGATGGACGCTGGTTTTTCGCTGATTGGCGCTGTTTCTTGGCTGTTGGTGGTACAATAAAGTGCGAGGTACATCTATTGGTTACGGAAGATAAGCGGTGGAATTAGCACCCGGCGGGCAGATCACCCACATCGATGTGGAACTGATGCGTCTGCGCATGGCTCTGACGCCCGGGCAGCGTATCCAGGCAATGCTGGACACGCACGAGTGGATCGTGGCCGTTATCCGCGGTCGGCTAAACCAGCAATACCCCGACCTATCCGACTATGACATCGGTCTGAAAATAGTAGATGAAATTGAACGCTCCAAACGCCGCGAGTTCCGACCTCACCTTGTACTTCCACGTTCTGCGAAAGCTCGAGGAACTTGATATTCCCTACATGGTCATTGGCGCTTTCGCCGCGACCATGTATGGTATCACCCGCTCGACTCACGACGTTGACATCATTGTCAACCTCGACGAAAGCCACGTGGAGGCTCTGGCAAGCGCCTTTCCCTCTCCGCGCTACTATGCCGATCCTTATCAGATGCGGGGCGCCATCGAAAACGCCAGCACGTTTAATATCATTGATGCCGAGCGCGCTGAAAAGGTCGATCTTTTCCTGCTGTCGCTGGATCTTCGCTACAAGCCCGCTTTCGAGACACGTACGCGGCGCACCGTGCCAATCAGTGGCCAGGAACCCCTCACTATATGGGTCGCGCGTCGGGAAGACGTGATCGTTGGCAAATTCATGGCTTGGGCCGAGGGCCGTTCATACCGGCATCTGGCGGATATATACGAGATGATGGTCTTCCACTATCTCCAGGCGCTATCTGGCGACAGCGAGTTTGATGACGCCTACACCGATGAACGCATCGCCGCGCTGGGAGAAGAGGTCGTCATCCAGTGGCAGGTTCTCAAAGAAGCCGCGCAAGAGTTTGCAGCGCAACAGCAGGATTAGTCACTTGTTTCGGTCTCTTCGACCTCGCGCCCCAACCCCATCTCGTTGAACAGCCCCGCCGCCGCGGCCAGGCGCGTTCGCCCCTCGGCCGCCCGGCCGCCCGCGACCAGCAGCCGCCCCAACGCCCGCTCCAGATAGGCCTGGATGAAGCGGTCGCCGTTGGCCTGGGCCACGGCGATGCCCTCGCTGAAGCTGACTTCGGCGTAGTCGCGCCGCCCCTCCCGGTCGTGGATGTGCCCCAGCGTGTAGAGGGCGTAGGGGCGCGAACGGGGCACTTCCATTTGCAGCACGCGCATGGCGTACTGGCGCGCCTTGTCCAGTCGCCCCGTCTCCATGTACGCCTCGGCCAGGTTATTGCTGATGGCCGAGATCCAGCGCTGGTGCTTGATGCGCTCGAAGAAGGCCAGCGCCCGTTCGGCCGGCTCG
>NZ_JAYRVJ010000455.1:0-4772 GCF_041918635.1 Promineifilum sp. (SeqCode) | reverse complement strand
GCGACGTGGTGCTCGACCCGTTCTGCGGCTGCGGCACGACCATCCACGCCGCCCAGAAGCTCGGCCGGCGCTGGATCGGCATCGACATCACCCACCTCTCCATCGCCCTGCTCAAGTACCGGCTGAAGGACGCCTTCCCCGACCTGACCTATGACGTCATCGGCGAGCCGGAAGACCTGGACGGGGCGCGGGCGCTGGCCCGCGACAACCGCTACCAGTTCCAGTGGTGGGCTTTGTCGCTGGTGCGCGCCCAACCGCTGGGCGGCGAGACGGGGGCCAGGACGGGCAAGAAGGGGGCCGACCGGGGCATCGACGGGGTGATCACCTTCGTCGACGACGCCGGCGGCAAGGTCAAGCGCGTCATCGTCCAGGTCAAGAGCGGCAAGGTGGGCAGCCCGGCCGTGCGCGACCTGGTGGGCGTGCTCAACCGCGAGGGGGCGGCCATCGCCGTGTTCGTCACGCTGGAGGAGCCGACCAAGGAGATGGCGACCGAGGCCGCGGCGGCCGGCTTCTACCGCTCCGAACAGTGGGGGCGCGACTACCCGCGGCTGCAACTGCTGACCGTGCGCGAGCTATTGGCCGGCGCGGCCGTCCAGATGCCGCCCACGGCGCAGACGTTCAAGCAGGCGCGGCGCGAAAAGGACGCCGGCCCCCAGCAGGGGCGGCTGGAGTTGTAGCGTTGTAGGGCGGGACGGTATCCCGCCTCTTCACCCCCCCAACGCGGGATACTTGAAGCCTGGGAATTAAACACGGATAGGACACGGATTGAACGGATTCAACGGATTGACTGTCTTCAGAGCAGGTTTCAATCCGTAGAATCCGTCTTATCCGTGTCCTATCCGTGTTTAATTGGTCACTCTCAACCATTCCGCGCTACAACGAAGACGCGGGCAGGGGAGGCGAGGTTGAGAGAGGGGTAAGCCAGGCTACCAGACCGCTTTAAGTTGAAGAAACATGCTACAATGAGTAAGAGCGATGGAGCATCTCTGTCTCATCGTTCTCAGGCCGGAATGTAGAAAGCCTATGAAGGTAACAGCATCCGAGTTGAGACAACCCCTTCTACCACCCGACATGGCCTGGCTATTCCCGGAATACGCTTTTGCAACCATGGATATCCAGACACACCGGGGCGTCATCATCGAGCGCGTTCTGGAGCGCGGCAGTTGGGAGCAGGTCAGATGGCTGTTTGCCACCTATGGGGAGACGGCCGTCGCCGATTGGGTCAGCCGGCATGGCTTTCGTCTCCTTTCCAAGCGCTCCTTTGCCTTGTGGCGATTGGTTCTGAACGTTGACACCTACACGGCTCCCGATTGGGCCATCGCGGCCAAGCAACTGCCGGAGTCATGGTGAAGTTCTACGAGACGGCCATCACCCCATCCTGTCAGGAAGCGCTTGCGCTTCTCGCTAGCCACTCATTCCTCGAGGGTTTCTACTTGGCCGGCGGTACGGCACTGGCGCTGCAAATCGGCCACCGCCTTTCCACAGACCTGGATTGGTTCAGTTATAAGCAAACTCTGCTGGCTCTCGAGCGAGAAGAGATCGTCCGTACGTTAAGTACCGACGGTCAGTTTCAGATTGTCTCTGAGCAAGACGGCATGATCTACTCGAGACTGATCGGCACAGACGTTAGCTTTATCTTTCAGCAACATCCGCTCTTGCGCGAGACGGTGCATTACAAGGGTGCGCAACTGGCTTCGCCCATTGACATCGGATTAATGAAGTTGGCAGCAATCAACTCGCGCGGCGCGCGCCGCGATTTCGTGGATATATACTGCCTACGCCACATCATCTCTTTGGAAGAGTTGTTGACTCTAGCTCCTCAAAAGTATGCGAATCGTCCCGATTTCCTATCTATTGCGATCAGGGCATTGACCTACTTTGAAGATGCGGAGCAGCAGCCAATGCCACAGATGTATGTGGAAGCCTCCTGGGAGAGCGTTAAAGCCTATTGCCAGACGGCCGCCCGCAAGCTGGCGCGCGGTCTATCCAGATTGAATTAGGGAGGGCAGACACGCCGGTCTGCCCCTACGGCTAAAACCCTTCCAGCACCGACAGGTCAACCACCCCCCGCGCCAACCCCGCCACCCGCTGCAACAGCGCCAGCCGGTTCTCGCGCACGGCCGCGTCCTCATCCATGATCAGCACCGCCTCGAACAGCCGGGTGATGGCCGGCTCCAGCCGGCGCAGGCTGGCGACGAACGTCTCGACCGACCCATCCCTGGCCGCCTCAGCCTGGAGCAATTCGTCCAGCGCCGCCCGCTCCTCCGGCAGCCCCAGGGCGTCCGGCCGCAGGGCGTAGGTCTCCTTCAGCGGCCGGGTGATGCGCACGCAGCGGGCGTAGGCGTCCAGCAGCGCCGTCCAGTCGGGCGCGGCCATCGCCTCGCTCAGCGCCGCCGCCGCCAGCCGCGCCGCGTACGGGTCGCGGGCGCCCGCGGCGCTCTGGGCCAGCACCGCCTTGACCACGCTGGTGGCGTAGCCCGCCTCGCGCAGCACCCCCTCCAGCCGGCCGCCGATGAAGGCCAGCACCTCGGCCCGCGCCTTCTCCGACCAGGCCACGGGCAGCAGCGCCCCGGCCGCGTCCAGCCCCAACCCCAGGTCGAAGCGCTGCCGGTGGGCGGTCAGGTTCTCGATCAGGTGCAGCGCCGCCCGCCGCAGGGCGAACGGGTCGTTCGACCCCTTCGGCCCCAGCCCGGCGGCGAACAGTCCGGCCAGGCTGTCCAGCCGGTCGGCCACGGCCAGGGCCAGCCCCGGCGGCGTGCTGCTGACGGCCTCGTACTGCTCGGCGATGGCCGTGGCGACCGCTGCCGGCTCGCCGCTGCGCAGCGCGTAGTGGCCGCCCATCGCCCCTTGCAGGCTGGTCATCTCCACCACCATGCTCGTCGCCAGGTCGGCTTTGGCCAGCGCGGCGGCGCGGGCGGCCGTGGCCCGGTCGGCCTCGCCCAGCCCCAGCATCTCGGCCACGGCCGGAACCAGCCGCTCCAGCCGGCGCGTCTTGTCCAGCATCGAGCCGAGTTCCGTTTGGAAGGTCAGCTTGCCCAGCTCCGCCGCGAACGCCGCCAGCCCCTGCTTGGTGTCCTTGCCGTAGAAGAAGGCCGCGTCGGCGAAGCGGGCGCGGATGACGTGCTCGTTGCCGTCGCGGACGATGTCGAGGTGTTCCTCGTCGCCGTTGCGCACGGCCACGAAGTAGGGCAGCAGCTTCTCCCCCTTGTAGACGGGGAAGTAGCGCTGGTGCTTGCGCATGACGGCCACCAGGGCCATCGGCGGCAGGGCCAGGAAGCGCTCCTCGAACGCGCCCAGCAGCGGCGTCGGCCGCTCCACCAGGTTGGTCACCTCGTCCAGCAGGCCGGGGTCGTCGGGGATCGTCCCGCCCTTCGAGCGGGCCAGCGCCGCCGCCCCTGTGGCGATGGCCGCCCGCCGCGCGTCGCTGTCCAGGACGATGGTCGCCCGCTCCAGCGCCGGGAGGTAGTCGGCCGCGGTTGGCACCTCGATGGCCGGCGAGCCGTAGGGGCGCAGGCCGTAGGTCGTCCGCCCGCTGCGCACCCCGGCGTAGGTGAAGCCCACCAGCGCCGGCCCGTGCAGCGCCAGCAGCCAGCGCAGCGGCCGGCTGTAGTAGACGTTGGTGTGGTTCCAGCGCATGGGCTTCTCGAACTTCAGCCCGGCGACGAGGTCGGGCAGGCGCTCGGCCAGCACCTCGACCGACGGCCGCCCCGCCTCGCGCACCACGGCCGAGACGTAGCGCTTGCCGCCCTCTTCGACCACGCTCAGGTCGTCCACCGACAGCCCCCGGCTGCGGGCGAAGCCCACGGCGGCCTGGGTCGGCCGGCCGTCCTTGTCGAAGGCGCGGTCGGCCGGCGGCCCCTTGACAACACTCTCCAGGTCGGCCGTCCGCGCCGCCAGCCCCGCCACCAGCACGGCCAGCCGGCGCGGCGTGCCCTGAACGGTGACGCCCTCATGGCTCAGGCGGGCCGCGTCGAGCAGCGCGGGCACGGCGGCGCGCAGTTGCGCCAGCGCCGCGTCCAGGTCGCCGGCCGGCAGTTCCTCGCCGCCGATCTCCAGCACGAACAGCTCGCGCTCGCCCAGTTCGGCCACAGCCGGCGCGGCGGCGGCGGCCGTCCCGTCGCCGGTGTCCACGGCGTCGCCGGCCGACCAGCGCTTGTTGTCGGCGAAGGGGTATTCCAGCCGCTGCCGCTGCTCGATGTAGGCCGTCGAGACCTTGTTGGCGACGCGGCGCATGCGGCCGAAGTAGTGCGCCCGCTCCGTCACGCCGATGGCCCCGCGCGTGTCCAGCACGTTGAACAGTTGCGAGCACTTCAGGTTGTAGTCGTGGGCCGGAGCGACGAGGCCGTGCTCCAGACAGCGGTACGCCTCGCGCTCATAGGTCTCGTAGATCAGCTTCAGCGCGTCCACGTCGGCCACGGTGAAGTAGTACTGGCAGTGCTCGATCTCCGACTGGAGCAGCGCGTCGCCATAGCCCACGCCCGCGCCGTAATCCATCTCCCAGACGCTGTCTTTGCCTTGCAGGGCCAGGGCGATGCGGTCCAGGCCGTAGGTGATCTCGACCGAGACGGGGTCGAGATCGACGCCGCCCGCCTGCTGGAAGTAGGTGAACTGGGTGATCTCCTGCCCGTCGAGCCACACCTCCCAGCCCAGCCCCCACGCGCCCAGCGCCGGCGACTGCCAGTTGTCCTCGACGAAGCGGATGTCGTGCTCGCGCTGGCTGATGCCGATGGCCTCCAGGCTCTTCAGGTACAGCTCGATGGGGTCGCCCGGAT
>NZ_JAYRVJ010000454.1:0-1999 GCF_041918635.1 Promineifilum sp. (SeqCode) | reverse complement strand
TACCGCTGGCTGGCCCACAATGAGGGGGCGCGCTTCGCCCTCATCGGCGCGACGCACGAGTTGCGCGCCCTGGCCGTGCGGCTGGCGGCCGAGCGGCGGCGCAGCGGCCCGCCCCTGACCCGCGCCCAGCACGCCCTGGCCCAATACCACGCCGCCGACCGCGACCTCGACGCCGTGGCGCTGAGCATCACCGCCGCCGAGTACGACGCCGCGCCCGCCCCCGGCGAGTGGCCGCTGCGCTACATCTACGGCCACATGGTCGGGGCGGAGCGCAACTTCTTCGCCCTGGTGCACTACGGCCTGCGGCGGCAGCGGGAGGAGGGCAACCTGCCCCCCACCCTGCCCGACGGCGAGGCCGACCGCCTGCACGGCCCCTTCGCCGAGACCTTTGGGCCGCTGATGGACACGGGCACGCGCGAGGCGATGGCCGCCTTCCACGCCGCGCTGCACGCCCGCGCCCTGGCCGAGTTCGCCGGCATCAGCGACGGGGAGATCGACGGCCCCTCGATCTGGTGGGAGGGGGAGCCGTACACGCTGGAGTACCGGCTGCACCGCTTCGAGGCCCACCTGCGCCAGCACACCATCCAGATGGAGCGGACGCTCGACCAGTTGGGCCGGCCAGCCAACGAGGCGCGGCGGCTCATCCGCCAGCTCTACGCCGCGCTGGCCGAGGTGGAGGGGACGCTCATCGGCGCGCCGGAATTGGGCGCGGCCGAACGGGCCGCGGCGGCCGAGGCGATTGCCGGCTACGCCGCCGGGTTGAGCGAGGCCGTGAGCCGGGCGGCGGCGCTGGTCGCGGCGGTGCGAGCCGGGGACGCGTCGCGCGTGGAGGCGCTGCTGGCCGAGGACGCCAACGCCGCCAGCGCCACGACGCAGGACGGCGTGCCCGTGGTGCGGCTGGCGGTCTACGCCGGCGCGGATGAACTGGCCGAGCGTCTGGCTGACGCCGCGGCCGAGTTGGAGATGTGGGACGCGGCGGCGCTGGGGCGGCTGGCGCTGGTGCGGGAGTTGCACGAAGGGTGGGGCGACTTCATTCTGAACGAGCGCAGCCGCGACGGGTACACGCCGCTGCACCTGGCGGCGCGCTTCGGCCGGACGGACGTGGCCCGCTACCTGATCGAGAAGGGGGCCGACGTGACGCTGGCCGACCCCGAGGGGCGCGACGCGCACGGGCTGGCGCGGGCCGGGGGGTATGAGCAGATCGCGGGGTTGTTTGGATGAAGAAAGAGGCTCACGCAAAGGGCGCAAAGGACGCCAAGAACGCAAAGAGGAAAACAAGTCTTGCTTTGCGTTCTTGGCGCGCTTTGCGCGCTTGGCGTGAGCTTCTTCTCCTTCTTTACATGAGGTTCTGCAATGGCTGACATCATTCGCTGCCCGTGGGCCGGGACGGACCCGCTGTACGTGGCCTACCACGATGAGGAGTGGGGCGCGCCCGTCCACGACGACCGGACGCTGTTCGAGTTCCTGATCCTGGAGGGGGCGCAGGCGGGGTTGAGTTGGGCCACCATCCTGCGCAAGCGCGACCATTACCGTCGCGCCTTCGACGGCTTCGACCCGGCGGCCGTCGCCGCCTACGACGAGGCCAGGGTGGCCGCGCTGCTGGCCGACCCCGGCATCGTGCGCAACCGGCTCAAGATCGCCGCCGCCATCCGCAACGCCCAGGGCTTCCTCCGCATCCAGGAGGAGTTCGGCAGCTTCGACGCCTACGTCTGGCGCTTCGTCGGCGGGCAGCCTATCGTCAACGCCTGGACCAGCCTGCGCGACGTGCCGGCCGAGACGGACGAATCGCGCGCCCTCAGCCAGGATCTCAAGGCCCGCGGCTTCACCTTCGTGGGGCCGACTATCGCGTATGCATTCATGCAAGCGGTTGGCCTGGTCAATGACCATCTGGTGAGTTGCTTCCGCTACCCACTTGAGAAGCGGTGAACAGTGGACAATGGCCGTAAGCAGTAAACAGTCTAGCAGTAAGCAGTGTTTGGCCGCTTACTGAACACTGCTT
>NZ_JAYRVJ010000453.1:0-4773 GCF_041918635.1 Promineifilum sp. (SeqCode) | reverse complement strand
GGCTCGCCCGGCCAACGGCCACACGCTCGAAGTGGGCGGCCGCTACCAGTATCGCGCCGAGGGGGAGTACCATCTGTTCAACCCCTCCACCATCCACCGGCTGCAGCACGCCGTGCGCACGGGCGACTACGCCGCCTACAAGCAGTATGCCGCCGAAGTCCACGACCGCGAGACGCATCTGGCGACGTTGCGCGCCCTGCTCGACCTGAAGGTCGCCGCCGCGCCTGCGCCGCTGGACGAGGTAGAGCCGGTCGAGGCGATCATGCGCCGCTTCAAGACGGGGGCCATGTCCTACGGCTCCATCAGCAAGGAGGCGCACGAGACGCTGGCAATTGCCATGAACCGCGTTGGCGGCAAGAGCAATACGGGCGAGGGGGGCGAGGATACCGACCGCTTCACACCCGACGCCAACGGCGACTCGCGCAACAGCGCCATCAAGCAGGTCGCCAGCGGCCGGTTCGGCGTCACCATTGAGTATCTGACCCAGGCGAAGGAAATCCAGATCAAGATGGCCCAGGGGGCCAAGCCCGGCGAGGGCGGTCAGTTACCCGGCCACAAGGTCTACCCCTGGATCGCCAAGGTGCGCTACTCCACGCCGGGCGTCGGCCTCATCTCGCCGCCGCCCCACCACGACATCTACTCCATCGAAGACCTGGCCCAACTTATCTACGACCTGAAGAACGCCAACCCGGAGGCGCGCATCAACGTCAAGCTCGTCTCGGAGGTCGGCGTCGGCACTATCGCCGCCGGTGTGGCCAAGGGGCACGCCGACGTCATCCTGATCAGCGGCCACGACGGCGGCACGGGCGCGTCGCCGGTGTCGAGCATCAAGCATGCCGGGCTGCCCTGGGAGTTGGGGCTGGCCGAGACGCACCAGACGCTCGTGCTGAACAACCTGCGCAGCCGGGTGCGCCTGGAGACAGACGGCCAGCTCAAGACGGGCCGCGACGTGATCATCGCTGCGCTGCTGGGCGCGGAGGAGTTCGGCTTTGCCACCGCGCCGCTGGTGGCGATGGGCTGTATCATGATGCGCGTCTGCCACCTGGACACCTGCCCCGTTGGCGTGGCGACGCAGAACCCGGAACTGCGCCAGCGCTTCACCGGCAAGCCGGAGCACGTGGCGAACTTCATGCGCTTTGTGGCCGCCGAGGTGCGCGAGCTAATGGCCGCCCTGGGAGCGCGCACGCTGGACGAACTGGTCGGCCGTACTGACCTGTTGCTCGTCCGCGACGAGGCCGAGGGCTACCGCAAGGCCCGCCATCTCGACCTGTCGGCGCTGCTCCACCAGCCGGATGTGGGGCCGGAAGTGGGCCGCTACTGCACGACGGCGCAGAACCACCGGCTCGAAGAGGGATTAGACTACACGGTGCTGCTCGACCTGTGCGCGCCGGCGCTGGAACGCGGCGAGCCGGTCGAGGCGACGCTGCCCATCCGCAACGTCAACCGCACTGTGGGGACGCTGCTGGGCAGCGCGCTCACCAAGCGGCGTGGGGCCGA
This sequence comes from Promineifilum sp. (SeqCode), assembly GCF_041918635.1. Classification (NCBI taxonomy): domain Bacteria; kingdom Bacillati; phylum Chloroflexota; class Ardenticatenia; order Promineifilales (SeqCode); family Promineifilaceae (SeqCode); genus Promineifilum (SeqCode); species Promineifilum sp. (SeqCode). The sequence goes on along the minus strand of NZ_JAYRVJ010000453.1, from coordinate 3,276 downwards.
GGGCCTGCCGGAAGACACGATCCGCCTGACCTTCCAGGGCTCGGCCGGGCAGAGCTTCGGCGCGTTCCTGCCGCCCGGCCTGACGTTCACGCTGGAGGGGGACGCCAACGACTATGTAGGCAAGGGGCTATCGGGCGGTAAACTCATCATCAAGCCGGCGGACGGCGCGACCTTCGCGCCGGAAGAGAACGTCATCATCGGCAACGTCGCCCTCTACGGCGCGACGAGCGGCGAAGTCTACATCCGCGGCATGGCCGGCGAGCGTTTCGCTGTGCGCAATAGCGGGGCGCGGGCTGTCGTTGAGGCGGTGGGCGACCACGGCTGCGAGTACATGACCGGCGGGCGCGTGGCCGTGCTGGGGCCGGTGGGGCGCAACTTCGCCGCGGGTATGTCGGGCGGCATCGCCTACGTGCTGGACGCCGGCGGGACGTTCGCCGGCCGCTGCAACCGCGACATAGTTGACCTGCTGCCGCTGGACGAGGCCGACGCCCGCGAATTGAACGATATGGTCTGGCAGCACGCCATCCACACCGGCAGCGCCGTGGCCTGGCGCATGGTGGGCGATTGGGATGAGACGTGGCCGCGCTTCGTGAAGGTGCTGCCCAAGGACTATGGCCGCGTCATGCGCGCCCTGGCCGAAGCCGAGGCGCAGGGGTTGACAGGCGAAGAAGCCATCATGACCGCCTTCGAGGCCAACCGCCGCGACCTCGCTCGCATCGGCGGGAACTAAGAGGAATCCACAGATTACACAGATTTCACAGATTAAGGGTTGGTCGTTGTTATTGGTTGCTAGAGACCCATGACGAACGGCCAACTACTAATCTGCCTCTGTGTAATCTGTGAAATCTGTGGATTAGTCTTATGAGCAAGATCACCGGATTCATGACCTACGCGCGGGAGGGAGCGGGGGAGCGGCCCATCCCCGAGCGCGTGCGCGACTGGCAGCCGCTGCACCTGCACCTGCCCGACGAGCGCCTCCAGACCCAGGCCGCCCGCTGTATGGACTGCGGCATCCCGTTCTGCCACAAGGGTCAACTGCTCAACGGCATGACCTCGGGCTGCCCGCTCAACAACCTCATCCCGGAGTGGAACGACCTCATCTACCGCGGGCTATGGCGGCAGGCGTACGACCGGCTGCACAAGACCAACAACTTCCCGGAGTTTACCGGCCTGGTCTGTCCCGCGCCGTGCGAGGCGGCCTGCACGCTGGGCATCACCGACCCGGCGGTGACGATCAAGAACATCGAGTACGCCATCATCGAGCGGGCCTTTGACGAGGGCTGGGTGGAGCCGCCCGCGCCCGCCCGCCGGACGGGCAAGCGCGTGGCCATCATTGGCTCCGGCCCAGCCGGGCTGGCCTGCGCCGAGCAGCTCAACACCGTTGGCCATGCCGTCACCGTCTTTGAGCGGGCCGACCGCCCCGGCGGGCTGCTGATGTACGGCATCCCCAACATGAAGCTGGATAAGCGGCTGGTGGAGCGGCGCATCGACGTGCTGCGCGCCGGGGGCATCGCGTTCAAGACGGGGGTGACGGTGGGCGTGGACGTGCCGGCCGACGAACTGCGCCGCGACTTCGACGCCATCGTGCTCTGCACCGGGGCGACGCGCCCGCGCGACCTGGCCGCACCCGGCCGGGAGTTGGGCGGCATCCACTTCGCCATGGACTTCCTCGGCCCCAACACCCGCAGCCTGCTCGACTCCGACCACGCCGACGGCCGCTACCTCTCCGCCGCGGGTCGGGACGTCATCGTCATCGGCGGCGGCGACACGGGAACCGACTGCGTGGCCACGGCGCTGCGCCACGGCTGTCGCAGCCTGGTGCAGTTCGAGATTCTGGCCCAGCCGCCGGACGAGCGCGCCCCGGACAACCCCTGGCCCCAATGGCCGAAGGTTTACAAGCTGGACTACGGTCAGGCGGAGGCCGCGGCCGTCTTCGGCGGCGACCCCCGCACCTACAGCGTACAGACGGTCGAACTGCTGGGCGACGCCAACGGCTGCCTGCGCGGCCTGCGCACGGTGGACGTGGCCTGGGTCAGCAACGGCGACGGCCGCCAATCGCCGCAGCCCGTCCCCGGCAGCGAGCGGGAGTGGCCGGCGCAGATGGTCATCCTGGCGTTGGGCTTCCTGGGGCCGGAGGGGGAGTTGCCGGCGGCGTTGGGCGTGGCCCAGGACGGGCGCTCCAACCTGGCCGCGCCCTATGGCCGCTTCGAGACCAACGCGCCCGGCGTTTTTGCCGCCGGCGATGCCCGGCGCGGGCAGAGCCTCGTTGTCTGGGCTATCCACGAAGGCCGCGCCGCCGCCCGCGAGGTGGATCGCTGGCTCATGGGCGAGACGAATTTGCCGTAATAAATGAACCACGGATTCTCACGGATTTTACGGATTGGCACGGATTGAACCCTTATTGATTCAATCCGTGGAAATCCGTCTCACCCGTGAAAATCCGTGGTGAATTTATTCCTCTTATTCCGCCAACGTCCAGGCGTAATCAATGTCGAGCAATTCAAACCCCGTCGCCTCATAGAGGCCGCGAGCGTAGTAGCTCAGGCCCGTCTCGACCAAGGCGTACGTCGCGCCGCGGTCGCGCAGGCGGCTCAGCCCCTCCAGCATGAGCGCCCGGCCCAGACCGCGCCGCTGGTGGGCCGCGGCCACGCCGAGCGGCTCGAACACGCCCAACCGGTTCGCCTCATCCAGCCAGACCAGGGCAAAGCCGGCCAGCTCGCCATCCGGGGCGACGGCGACGATGTCCAGATCGGGCCGGTAGGTGGGGGCGTTGCGGACGCGGGTGTGACGTTCGGCCGTCATCCACTCCGACTCGAACGCGGCGCGCTGGACGGCGGCCCGCGCCTCCCCCTCCGCCTCACCGCGCACGTGGCGCAAGGCATAACCAGGCGGCAGGGACGGCGCGCCGGCCCCATCTGTCGGCCGGCCATAGACCACCAGGCCGTTCTCCGTGCGCCGGTAGCCGCGCGCCTCCAGGGCGGCGATGCGCGCAGCGTCGCGGGTGAAGGCCCAGGCGCGGAACGGCACGACCGCCCCCTCCGCGCCGGCCTGCCGGAAGTGCGCTTCGGCCCAGGCCAGCGCCGCGTCGTGCAGGGCGGGGTAGTCAGGGTGGACGACGATGTCCACCTGATCGGCGATGGGCCAGGCGAAGGCGACCAGGCGCTCCGGCCCGTCGAACCACAGGCGCGCGGCGTAGATGGAGCGCGGGTCGTCCTCGGCCACGCGCCACCAGTCCAGGTTGCCGATGGTGGCGTAGACGGGCGGGCCGGTGAGGGC
>NZ_JAYRVJ010000452.1:0-6258 GCF_041918635.1 Promineifilum sp. (SeqCode) | reverse complement strand
GACGCTACAGGCCAGCATCTTCCCGGAGAACGAGGCCAGTGTGGCGCTCCATGTGGCGTGCGGCTTCCGCGTCATCGGGCGGCGCGAGCGGCCGGCCCAACTGCACGGCGTCTGGCGCGATACGCTGCTGGTGGAGCGGCGCAGTCAGCGCGTGGGGGTGTAGAACAGTGGGTTGCGGTGGGTTTCATAACGTCAACGACCACACGGTCATCTGTGGTTTCTCTTCTTATGGCATCACCTGCACCCAGCTATTCCCCATCTGCAACGGAAATGCCCCACCCCCATCGGTGAACGTCAACTGATCGTTCTCTCCCGCGTGATGCCACGTCACGTCATAGCGCAGCCCGTCGCGGTAGACCACCGCCGGCCCGGAGCCGCGCAACTGAATGTCGTGCGACCAGGCGTCGCACACGTCGTTCGTTTCGTGGGCGCAGACGCTGGACATGGTGTGGGCGGGCGAGAGTTGGATGACGTTGGCCGCCGTCACCTGGCCGCCGTTGGCGTCCATGTGCCTCTCGCCGTCCATCCAGCGCTCGTACCGGCCGCTGGCCGGGTTGTAGGCCCATTCGACGCTCTCGTTCGAGTAACTGATGAGGACGCTGCCGGCTGCTGCGCCGCCGGCCGGCGGTTCCTCGCTGAAGGCGTTGTAGTCGGTGAAGCGCGGCCGCGTGTTCTGCCCCCTGGCGCTCACCGCGCCCCACAACGGATCGAGCCGCACGAAGGTTCCGCTCACGCCGGACGACTCGTCATAGAAACCCACACTGCTCTCGCCGAACAGACGGTCGCTGTACTTCGAATTGGCGAACCAGTCACGCAGGCCATCGCTGGGATTGGTGTGGGCCAGGACCGCGTCATACATGCCGAGCAGTTCCGCGTCCACCAGCCGCGCGCTGCGCACCGGCCCTACCCTAGCCGGCGCGCTGTCGTAGTAGATGGCCGTAAAGCGGGTGATGCCGCCTTCCGTAATGTGCTCGTAGACGATGTCGGCGTCGTTGAACCCCGCCTGGGGCCGGGCGGAGGGGGCGTTGTCGATCTTGACCGCGATCGGCCGGCGCTCGAGGGCCGCGTCGCTCGCCTCCTCGCCGGTCAGCGGGTTGCGGTCGATAAAGGACGCGGCGTCGGCGGTCAGTATAATCGCCGTCGGCAGGGGCGGCGTGGTGGGTGTCGGCGACGCCTCCGGCGTGGGGACGGCTGCCTTGGTCGGTTCCGGCGGCGCGGTCGCCGCGGCGGCGGCAGCGGTCGGGGAGGGAAGGGCGTCCGTGGCCGTTGCCTCGGCCGTCACGGTAGCCGGTGGCGGCGTCAGTCCTGGCGCGACCGCCTTTAGCGTCGTCGCTTCCGGCGTCGCGCCCGACGGCGAGTTGCCATTGCGAAAGTACAGGGCCGCTCCCACAACCAGCGCCAGCACGGCCAGCGCCCCGGCCACCCACACCCAGAACGGCAGCGCCCGCCGGGCCGGCTGGGCGGGCGGGAGCGGCGCATCCCAGGCCGGACTGCCGGCGTCGGCCGTCGGCGCGACGACCGTCGGGGCGACGACCACCGGCCCGCCGCCCATCGGGGTGGTCGCCAGCCCGCCGAACGCCGCCACCGTGGTCGGCGGCGACGACAGCCGCCGGCCGAGCGCCACCGCGCTATCGAGCCGGCGGCCCATCATTAGTTCCATGGCCTCCATCACCGCCCGTGACGTCGCCGCGCCGACCAGTGGGTTCACCTGGTGCGGCGGGGTCAGCGCGTCCGCGCCGCTGCTCAGGTCAGGCGCTTCCGGCGGCGTCCGGCCGGTCAGCAGTGTGTAGAGCGTCGCCCCCAGCGAGTAGACATCGCTGCGGGCGTCCGTCCCGCCCCGGCCGTACTGCTCCGGTGGGCTGTAGCCGGGCGTGACGGCCTTCGCGCCGATCGTCGTGCCCTTGCTGGGGTCGTAGACCTTGGAGATGCCGAAGTCCACCAGCACAGCCCGGCCGTCCGAGGTGATGATGACGTTGTCCGGCTTGATGTCGCGGTGGATGATGGGCGGGGTGCGCGTGTGCAGGAAGGTCAGCGCATCGCACACCTGGAGCATCCAGGGCAGCACCTCGGCCTCAGCCAGCGGCCCGCCGCGCTCGTCCAGCAGGTCGCCCAGGCTCTTGCCCTCGACGAAGTCCATCACCAGGTATTGCCCCTGGCCGGGCAGGATGAAGTGGTCGATGACGGCCGGCAGGTTGGTGTGGCGCAGGCCGGCCAGCAACCGGGCCTCGTGCTCGAACCGGCGTTGCGACTCCGCACCGCTGTCGCTGTTCTCCTTGACGGCCACCGGCTGCTTCAGCGACAGATCCCAGGCGCGATAGACCGCGCCGAAGCCGCCCTGGCCCACCTGCCGGACGATGCGGTAACGGTTCTGCAGCACGTCCCCGGTGTTCATCTCGCCACCTCCTGGCTATGACACGCGATGGGCGTATGATAGCCAAAAGGGAGAGGAAGTGGCAACTAACGGGCGGGATCAACGCCAGGACGCAAAGACGCAGAGCATACCCAGGAAGTACTGTTTATTACCTATCATGTTGCGCCGTGAAGGCGTATAATGCAGGGGAAGCATCCGCAGATTAGAGAGAAATCTGCGCAATCTGCGGATCATCCCTCTTCGCCATTAAGGAGCCACATCATGCCCTACACCCAGTTGTACTATCACCTCGTCTGGACGACCCGCAACCACGAGCCGCTGCTGACGCCGGCCGCGCAGGCGCTCATCTTCGACTATTTGCGCTGGAAGGCCATCGGCCTGGGCGGGGCGGTCTACGCCCTGAGCGGGACGGCCGACCACGTCCATCTGGCGGTCAGCATCCCGCCGCGGGTCAGCGTGGCCTCGTTCGTGGGCCAGGTGAAGGCCGCCGCGACGACGCGCTTCAACAAGCGCTCGCCGGAAGAGCCGCTGCACTGGGCCGAAGAGTACGGCGCGATGAGCTTCGACGGCAAGCGGCTGCCCTACGTCGCGACCTACGTCGAGCGGCAGGCGGAGCACCACGCCGCGGGGACGCTCATCCCGGTGCTGGAGCGGACGGAGGAGCGGCCGGCCGCCCCCGGCGTCGTCCGCGAATGGGGGGCGGGGTATGACCAGAAGGGGGAGAAGGAGTGGTGGGAGGAGATGGTGGGGATGGAGTAAGGCCGCTCTGAAAATCGCTCTCCGTAAAAACCACTGGCAGCCGCTTCGCCAGCGTTTTAGGCTGCTTGACGCAGGGCCTGCAAGCGCCTACAATACAAGTATATTCATTATATGTGTGCTATTTGTATAGAGGCGTCTGATGCCCCAACTGAACCTGTACGTCAACGATGAATTGGCTGAGCGCATCCGCCGCGCCGCGGATGAGGCGGATCTCAGCGTCTCGCGCTATCTGGCGGAACTAGTCCGGGGCGCGGTGGAAACGGAGTGGCCGGAAGGCTTTTTCGAGGAAGTCGTCGGGGGTTGGCAGGGAGAGCCGCTAGAAAGAGCGCCACAAGGGACAGTCGAAGCGCGCGAACAACTGGAGCCGCAGGGATAGCACCGTGTATCTACTCGACACCAACGCCTGCGTCCGTCTGCTCAATGGCCGTTCGCCTCAATTAACCGAACGCATGCGGCAGCACCAACCCGCCGAAATCGTCCTGTGTTCAGTGGTGAAGGCAGAGCTCATTCACGGCGCTTACCGTAGCAGCCGCGTCGCCGATAATTTGCGCCTGCTCGAGCGCTTCTTCGCCCCGTTCGCTTCCCTGCCGTTCGACGACCACTGCGCCGACGCCTACGGCCGCATCCGTAGCGACCTGGAGCGCGCCGGCACGCCCATCGGCCCCAACGACCTGATGATCGCCGCCGTTGCCGTGGCCCACGAGCTGACGCTGGTGACAGCTAACACGCGGGAGTTTGGGCGGGTGATTGGGTTGGCGTTCGAGAACTGGGAATGAGATGTGATAGATTATCAGCATGGAATCTCTGACAACTCAAATTAAGGCAATTGGATAGATAATTAGAAATAAAAAGGACGCAAAGCCAATCCTGAGGCTTGCGTCCCTGTGTTACTCTTCGCCCAGGTGCAACGCACTTCAGAAAGTGCGTCGCACCTGACACTATCATTAATTCAACAACCCCACCCGCTCATTAAACTGCTCGATGAGCGTGTCAATCTCCTTATCCATCCCGTGAATGCTCGTCCAATACTCCGGGTCATACCACTGCGCCATCAACTCCTCATAGCTGCGCCCCTGCTGCTCGACCCAGGTGTAGTACTTCAGGTTGTGGATGCGCTTGCGATCCTGGTAGGTCAGCTCTAGCAGGTTGTCCGTGCCCTGGCCCATCAGGTAGCGGTGGTAGACGCCGGCGGCGTTCAGCGGCGTGAACTCGCCCTCTAGCTCGCGGTACTCGTCGATGCGGCTGCCGTACATCTCCATCGAGTCGGTGGCGATGGTCATGACGATGTCGTTCGCGCCCATCTCGTAGTACTTGGCCATCTTGATCGCCGACAGCACGTTGCTGATGCCGGAGATGCCCAGGTCGGGCAGCAGCGCGATCAACTCCGGCGACACGCCCTGCTCGGCCAGATAGTCCTGGCCGGCCGGCTCGTTGAACAGGCGCATGACGGCCACCGGCGCGGCGTCGTCAATGGCGACGACCATGTCGGTGTTCTTGACGTTATGCACCCACGGCACGTGCTTATCGCCGATGCCCTCGATGCGGTGCGCGCCGAAGCCGTTGTTCAATAGCGTCGGGCATTGCAACGCCTCGCTGGCGCAGATGACGCTGGTGGGGAACTGCTCCTTCATGTAATCGCCGCTGGCAATCGTCCCAGCCGAACCGGTGGAGGAGGCCATGCCGCGGTACGTGTCCTTCGGCCCCATAATGCCCTTCAACACCTCGTGCATGGCCGGGCCGGTGACGCTGTAGTGCCACAGGTAGTTGCCAAACTCCTCGAACTGGTTGAAGATGACCAGGTCTTCGCCGCTGCGGCGCAGCTCCCAGCACTTGTCGAAGATCTCCTTGACGTTGCTCTCCGAGCCGGGCGTCTTGATGATCTCGCCGGCCACCCCTTGCAGCCACTCGAACCGCTCGCGGCTCATGCCCTCGGGCAGGATGGCGACGGACTGGCAGCCGAGCAGGTTGGAGTCGTAGGCCCCGCCGCGGCAGTAGTTGCCGGTGCTGGGCCAGACCGCCTTCTGCGTCGAGGGGTCGAACTGGCCGGTGACCAGCCGCGGCACGAGGCAGCCGAAGGCTGCGCCGACCTTGTGCGCCCCGGTCGGGAACCATTTGCCGACGATGACGACGATGCGCGCGTCCACGCCGGTGATCGCCTTGGGGAACTCGATGGTGTTGACGCCGCCGAACCCGCCGCCGCGGGCCACCGGCTCGTTGTGCCAGGTGATGCGGAACAGGTTAGCCGGGTTCAGGTCCCACAGGCCGGCGTCGGCCAGGCGGCGCTTGACGGCGTCGGGAATCAGCGCCGGGTTGCGCTGCTGTTCGAAGGTGGGGATGATAATGTTGCGTTCACGGGCGCGCTGCACGCTGCGCTCCAGCGCGGCTTCGTGGATAGACAGGTCGATCATGATGTTTCTCCTGGGGAGTGTTCAGGGTGCGCGGCGGCCTCGCCGCCATTTGTCATATTGTATGACAATATGACCATTGCGGCAAATTATATCTGACTTGTAGCGCGGGATGGTATCCCGCGTCTGGAGTGCGAAGAATGGCTACGGATTGGAACGGAAAAGACGGATAAGGAACGGATTGAAAATCTGCTCCTTATCCGTCTCTTCCGTGAAATCCGTAGCCATTCTTTAGCGGCGCAAAGAGCGGGTTGCCAACCCGCATTACAAATGGGGTTGGACGTGGCCGTCCAGCAGCGGGCGGAGGAACTGCCCGGTGTACGAGGCGCCGACGTGAACGATCTCTTCCGGCGCGCCCTGGGCGATGATCTCCCCGCCCCGATCGCCGCCCTCCGGCCCCATATCGATGATGTGGTCGGCCACCTTGATGATGTCGAGGTTGTGCTCGATGATGACCACCGTGTTGCCTTTGTCCACCAGCTTGTTCAGGGCGTGGAGGAGCTTACTCACGTCGTGGGCGTGCAGGCCGACCGACGGCTCGTCGAGGATGTAGAGCGTCCGACCGGTGGCGATCTTCGACAGCTCGCGGCTCAGCTTGACCCGCTGCGCCTCGCCGCCGCTCAGCGTCGGCGCGGGCTGCCCCAGGTGGATGTAGCCCAACCCCACGTCGGCCATCGTCTGGAGCTTGCGCCGGATGGGGGGGATGTTGGCGAAGAAGTCCAG
>NZ_JAYRVJ010000451.1:0-4907 GCF_041918635.1 Promineifilum sp. (SeqCode) | reverse complement strand
CATCGCGCGGGAGGAGGGGCTGACCATCGCCTGCGATCTGCAGGACGTGGTAGACCCCGCCGATCCCTACCGGCAGGACTTCATCCGCGAGGCCGACATCCTCTTTTTCTCGGCGGCCAACTTCCCGGACCCGACGCCGCTAATCGAGCGCTTTCTCGACCGGCCGGGACGGGTCTGCGTGGTGGGCATGGGGGCGCGAGGGTGCGCGGTAGGCGCGGCCAGGAGTACGGGCACGGCCTCAGCCGTGAGATTCTTCCCGCCGGTGGAGATGGAAGCGCCTGTCATCGACACCAACGGCGCAGGGGATAGCCTGGCCGTCGGCTTTCTGACCAGCTACGTGCTGGACGGCTACTCACTGGAGGAGTCGGCGCGGCGCGGGCAGCTCGCCGCGCGCCACACCTGCACGCTCAAGGCAACGTCAGACGGACTCATTACCCGTGGGCAGCTCGACGATTTATTCCGCGCGCGATGAGTCTGAATCGTCAGGCTGCTCTTTCGGCTATTCGGACTCGGCCAGCCGCAGCGAGTCGAACACGTATTGAGCGACAGGTTCCAGCGCGGGAAAGCCCTCGTTCCAGGTGATGAAGGCGATGGACACCGCCTGGTTGCCATCGGCGGCCCATAGCTCGGCGACGGTCACCCGGCCGTCCTCGATGACGTAGCGCAATACTTCGGCCGGCAGGCCCGAGGGCAGCGTCACCGGCGTACGCGAGACGAACTCGGAGTCGGCGGTCTCGTTGTCGAAGGCGGCGATCGTCCGATCCAGTCCCTCGGCCAGCGCCGCCGCGCCGCCCTCGCCCGGCAGTGTGGACTCGCGCACCAGCATGAACTCGCTTTGCCGGCTGATGAGGCACTTCAGCGCCGTGCCGCAGCGGCGGTCGTCTCCCTCGGCGTCGTCCCACTCGACCGGATAGTCCACCTCGAACGATCCGGACGGCGTGTGGAAAACCGCCATCGGCCCGTGGGGTGACTCGTGCGTGGGCGCGGCGGTCGGCTGGGCGGCCTGGAAGCTGAAGGACTGGCAGGCAGTCAGCAGAAGCAGGCCGGACAGGATAACAACTGCGATTATGCGAACAATGCGGCGGGTTGTTGGCTCCATGCCTGCATTCTAGCGCTGCCCGTTTCGGCGCGCTATCTATAAATACCTGACAGGTCTGGACGCAGCCCTATCTATCTGGCAAGGCTCCTTACGCGTTTCGTCTGGCTATGCTATCCTTCCGTTCTCTTTGAAGAAATAATCCGCAGATTACGCAGATTTGGCAGATTCTTCGGAAGAACGGTGACGGGCGCATTGTCATCTTTAGGTGGTCTATCTATTTACAGCCGAGAGGAAGCGCATGAATCCACTGGACGTGCTGAAGTATGGTCATGCTACTGTGCTGCGCACGGTGGCTAAACTGCCGGAAGCGGACTGGCAGACGGCCGGCGTCTGCGGCTACTGGTCGGCGCGCCAGATCATCGCCCACCTGGCCTCCTTTGAGCAGGCGCTGGTTGAGGCGATCGACGTGGCCGGCGGGGCGGAGCCTGGCCCCGCCCTGACGGCTTTGCTGCGTAACGGACAGGCTTTTAATGATGCGCAGGTTGCCGCCCGCGCGAGCCTGTCAGCGGCCGAGACGTTGGCTGAGTATGAATCCACCCACCAGCTTACCCTGCTTCGCGCGGCTGACCTCCCCACCGAGCGCTTCCGGCGCGCCGGCTTCTTGCCCCGCTACGGCCAGGAATACGATCTGGAAGATTTCATCGCCTACAGCTTCTATGGTCACAAACGCGAGCACAGCGCCCAGATCGCCGTTTTCCGTGACCACATCGGAAGATAAGAATCCACAGAGTTCACAGATTGCACAGATTTTGTTAGCAAGCTCTGGGTCATCGTGAAACAGTGATGACTGGGGCTTGACTTCTTGCCCACTTGCCATATAATTTAGACGAAACTAAATTAGTTGCGGCTAAATTGCATGTTAGGCAAACGGTAATGACCTTCAGTGCGGATTACAGTCCGGCGGTTCAAGATTACTTGCGGGCGATCTATCTCATCGCGCGGCGCGAGCCAATCGATGGTCAGGTGACGACGTCTCAACTGGCCGCGCGCCTGGGGGTGCGCCCCGCCTCGGTCACGGCCATGTTGCAGAAGATGGCCGCGCTGGAGCCGGCGCTGATCGACTACCACAAGAGCTACGGCGCGCAACTGACGCCGGCCGGCGAACGGGCGGCGCTGGGCATCGTCCGCTGCCACCGGCTGTTGGAGATGTTCCTACACGAAAAGCTGGGCTATGGCTGGGACGAGGTGCATGAGGAGGCCGACCGGCTGGAGCACGTCATCAGCGACGAGTTGACCGAACGGCTCTCGGCCGCGTTAGGCCACCCGACACGCGACCCTCACGGCCACACCATCCCGGCCGCCGACCTGTCACTGGAGCCAGCTTCTGTGCAGCCGCTCCGCGACCTGGCCCCCGGCCGGCCGGCCGTTATCCGGCAAGTACGCGACGAGGATCCGGCCCTGTTGCGCCGCTTCGAGGCGCTCGGGTTGCGGCCCGGTGTGGGCGTGACGGTGGTCGACGCGCCGCCGGATGGCCCTCTCCAACTCCGCGTCGACGCGCGAATGATCGCGCTCGAAGCGGCCGAAGCGGGGCAGATCGCGGTGGAGTGTAACGAACGACTGCTTGACACTCGGGCCGCGTCATAGGCCGGCCTTTGGGAGAGATTCATTTCATGCGATTAATGGCACTGCTTTTATTGACGATGTTGCTCGCGGTCGCCGGCTGCGGGGGCGACGCGGCAGCCGAGACGGCCGACGACGGCCGCCTCTCCGTCGTCACGACCATCGGCCAGATCGCCGACGCGGCGACTATCATCGGCGGGGAGCACGTCCGCGTGACCAGCCTGATGGGCGCAGGGACGGACCCGCACCTCTACGTCGCCAGCATCCGCGATGTGGACAAGCTGCGCGGGGCCGACATCATCTTCTACAACGGCCTCTTTCTGGAGGCGCAGATGGATGGCGTCCTGGAACAGATGGCGGAACGCCAGACGGTCGTGGCCGTCTCGGCCGGCATTGACGAGAGCGAACTGCTGCCCTCGGCCGCCTACGCCGATGAGTTCGACCCGCACATCTGGTTCGACGTGACGCTATGGATGCAGACGGTGGAACAAGTGCGCGATACGTTGAAGGCGGTCGATCCGGCGCATGCCGCCGACTATGACGCCAACGCCGCCTCTTACCTGGAAGAATTGGCCGCGCTGCACGCCTACGTCGCCGAACAGGCCGCCCGTGTGCCGGCTGACCAGCGTGTGCTGGTGACGGCCCACGACGCCTTCAACTACTTCGGCCGGGCCTATGGCTTCGAGGTGCTGGGCTTGCAGGGCATCAGCACCGCCGCCGAAGCAGGCACGGCTGACGTGCAAGACCTGGCCGACTTCATCGCCGAGCGCCGCATCCCGGCCATCTTCGTCGAGTCGTCGGTTCCGGTGCGCAACGTGGAGGCGGTGCAGGCCGCCGTGCGCAGCCGCGGGTTTGAGGTGACGATTGGCGGCCAGCTCTTCTCCGACGCGATGGGCGACGCCGGCACGCCGGAGGGCACGTACGCCGGCATGGTGCGGCACAATATCGATACGATTGTAGGCGCGCTGCTGGGGAGTGGGGAAGCGGGGGAGCAGGGGAGCGGGGGTGCGGGGGAGAATCGCCAACCGCCGACCGCCGACCGCCGGCCAACCACCAACCACCAACCACCAACAACCAACGACTAACAACTGACAACTATCAACTATCAACTTGACTATGAACGATCAAACTACACCCTACGCCGTCGACGTGACCGACCTGACGGTAGCGTATCAAGAGAAACCCGTCCTGTGGGACATCGACCTGCAACTGCCGCCGGGCGTCTTAATGGCGATCGTCGGCCCCAACGGCGCGGGCAAGACAACCCTGATCAAGTCCGTGCTGGGGCTGATCAGGCCGGTGGCCGGGCAGATGCTCATCTACGGCAAGCCCTATGAGGAGCAGCGGCGGCTGGTCGGATACGTGCCCCAGCGCGGCAGCGTGGACTGGGACTTCCCCACCAGCGTGCTCGACGTGGTGATGATGGGGCGCTATGGCCGCCTGGGCTGGTTCAGGCGGCCCGGACGCGACGACCGCGAGCGCGCCCTGGAGGCGCTGGACAAGGTCGGCATGGCCCGCTACGCCGGGCGGCAGATTAGCCAGCTTTCCGGCGGTCAGCAGCAGCGCACTTTCCTGGCCCGCGCCCTCGTCCAGGAGGCGCAAGTGTACTTCATGGACGAGCCGTTCCAGGGCGTCGACGCGACGACGGAGCGGGCCATCGTCGATCTGCTGAAGGAGTTGCGCGCGGCGGGCAAGTCGGTGCTGGTCGTCCATCACGACTTGCAGACCGTGCCGGAATACTTCGACTGGGTCATGCTGCTGAACGTCAGCCGCATCGCCAGCGGCCCGGTGGGCAAGGTGTTCACGGAGGAGAATCTGCGGCGCACCTACGGCGGGCGCATCGGCTTTCTGACCGGCAATGGGACGGAGGGCGCGCGCGTGGAGGCCGCCGCGCCGGCCTTGACGACAACTCGGGGTGGTCAGGCATGAACGTTCTGGAGCTACTGAATAGCCTGCTGTTCGATTACACCGTGCGCACGGTGGCGGCCGGCGCGGCCGTGCTGGGCATCGTGGCCGGCGCGCTGGGCACATTCGCCCTGCTACGCCGCCAGAGCCTCCTGGGCGACGCCATGTCGCACGCGGCGCTGCCGGGCGTGCTGCTGGCCTTCATGCTGACCGGCAGCAAGGCCCCGGCGGCGCTGGTGCTGGGGGCGGCCGTGGCCGGCGTGCTGGGCACGTTCCTGTTGCTGGCGATCACCCGCTACAGCCGTATCAAGGAGGACGCCGCGCTGGGCATCATCCTGTCCGT
>NZ_JAYRVJ010000450.1:0-5372 GCF_041918635.1 Promineifilum sp. (SeqCode) | reverse complement strand
GTGATGGCCGAAACGATCGCTAAAAACTGGCAAGCGATCACAGCCCCATAACCCCCATAAACCGTGCAAGGAGACCGCAAGATGAAAAAGTTGATGAATGACCCCAAGAACTTTGTGCCGGAGATGATGAAGGGCATCGAACTGGCCAATCCGGGCACAATCAAGTATGTGCCGGAGTACAATCTGGTCATGCGCGCCGATGCGCCGAACCCCAACAAGGTATCCATCGTCCAGGGTTCCGGTTCCGGGCACGAGCCGGCCCACATTATGGTTGTCGGCAAGGGCATGCTGGACGGCGCTTGCCCGGGCGACGTCTTCTCCGCCCCGCCCATGGATTACGTCGTCGAATCGACCAAGATTCTGAACTCGCCCAAGGGCGTGCTCCACATCGTCAACAACTACAGCGGCGACCGCATGTCGTTCGAGATGGCGACGGAGATGCTCGACATGGAAGGCGTCACCGTCAAGACCATCTTTGTGGATGATGACGTGGCCGTGCAAGATAGCACCTGGACGGTCGGCCGCCGCGGCGTGGCCGGCAACTTCTTCGTCATCAAGGCCGTCGGCGCGGCGGCCGAGCAGGGCGCGTCGCTCGATGAGTTGGTGGCCCTGGGCCAGAAGGTCAACTCCCGGGTTCGTTCGATGGGCATGGCCCTCACCGGCTGCACGCCCCCGGCCAAGGGCAAGCCCATCTTTAGCCTGGAGGAAGACGAGATCGAGATGGGCGTCGGCATCCACGGCGAGCCGGGCCGCGCCCGCAAGAAGCTGGTCAGCGCCAACGAGATCGCCGACGAGATGCTGGAAGCCATCCTCACCGACCGCAAGCCCATCCCCGGCAGCGACGAGCGCGAGGAGCCGATCTTCAAGGCGGGCGACGAAGTCGCCCTGATGGTCAACGGCCTGGGCGGCACGCCCATCTCGGAACTGTACCTGGTCTACGGCCACGTCCACGAAGCGGTGGAGAAGCGCGGCCTCAAGGTCTGGCGCAGCTACGTGGGCGAGTACTGCACGTCGCTGGAGATGGCCGGCATGTCCATCACGCTGTGCAAGGTGGATGATCAGTTGAAGGAGCTGTTCATGGCTCCGGCCGACATTCCGATCCGCGTCTTCTAGCGACCTGGACCGCTTCGGACCCCTGGCCGGTATCAGATAGCGGCGTAAGGGATGGCCGCGGCGCGGCTGTCCCTTACCCGCTATGTGGAACTTGTACCGGAGGAGATTATGGTCAAGAGCGTCATTGAACGATTGGTAGAGGCGAACCCCACCCTGGAAATCTGGTGGGACTCTTCCCCGCTCGTTTACAGAACGTGGAAGCAACATCTGATTGACAGCATGCCCCCGGCCGAGCGGCCCGAACTGGAGGCGCAGCTCACCCGCTTCTTCGATCCGGACGATCCGGCCGCGGGCCTGGTGCGCGGCTGCACGACCAACCCGCCGTTGGCCTATGACGTCATCAAGAAGGACGCTGATTTCTGGAACGAATGGATCGACGACACCATCCACGACAACCCCGATCTGGACGCCAAGGAGATCGCCTGGCTGACGTATGAGGAGACCATCCGGCGCGGCGCGCGCGTGATGCTGCCGATCTGGGAAGCCACGAACGGTCGCTACGGTTACATCTCCGGCCAGCTCGACCCCCGCCTCTTCACCGAGATCGACGTCATGGTTGCGGCGGCCGAGGAACTGCACAGCCTGAGCCCCAACGTCATGATCAAAGTTCCGGCCAGCACCGAGGGCATCAGCGTGCTGCGCATCCTGGCTTCCAAGGGCATCGGCACCAACACCACGACCTGCTTCACCTTGCCGCAGATCCTGGCTTCGGCCGAGGCCACGCGCGAAGGCGTGGGGTTAAAGCAGCTGGGCAACTACTTCGCCTCGGAGCAGGTAGACCTGACCCAGTGGCGGGCGGTCATCACCATGATGGTCGGCCGTCTGACTGAAAACCCCGCCCTGGACGAGCAGGCCCGTCGCAAAGGCATTCAGCTAAGCTGGGAAGATAAGCACTGGTTCGGTATCGCTGTCTTCCAGCGGGCCTATCGCATCCTGCGCGACGAGGGCTTTCCGAGCAAGTTGCTGGCTTGCTCGCTGCGTCAGGGGCCTTACGTGGCTGGCCGGCAGCGCTTCTGGGACGTTGAATTCCTGGCCGGGGATGTGGTTTACACCTGCCCGCCCTACGTGCTGGATCCGCTCTTCCAGGTCTGCAACGACCTGACGTTCGAGCGCGAAGCGCTCGACAAGATTCAGGTTCCACCGCGGGTGATGGACAAGCTGCTGCAAATCCCCTACGTCGTCCAGGCCTATGACCCGAACGGCATGTGGCTGGAGCAGTTCAACCCCCATCCCGCCACCGTGGCGACGATCAAGAGCTTCTCCAAGGCGATTGATGGGCTGGAGGCGCACGTCGCCCAGCGCTATGCGCTGGTCAGGGACAGCGCCGTGCCCGCCTGAACCCAGGGTAGGGGCGGGTTTGAAACCCGCCCCTACCTAGCAAATCCGCGGCAACATCTCCCCCGCCAGCATGTCCACCACGCGGGTGCTGCCGATGCTCGTCCGCATCAGCACCCGCCCCTGCGGCGCGGCCTGGACGCGGCCGATGATGACCGCCTCCTCGCCGTAGCGCGTCGCCCGCATGGCCGCCAGCACGGCCGGCGCGGCCTCCGCGGCCACGATTGCCAGCAGCTTGCCCTCGTTGGCGACGTAGAGCGGGTCGAAGCCCAGCATCTCGCAGGCCGAAGCGACGGCTGGCCGCACCGGGATGGCCCGCTCGTCGAGGACGACGGCCACGGCCGACTGCCGGGCGATCTCGTTCAGCGTCGTCGCCACGCCGCCGCGCGTCGGATCGCGCAGAACGTGGAGTTCCCCCGCAGCCATCATGGCCGCAACGAGATGGTTGAGCGGGGCCACGTCGCTGACCACGTCCGCCTCGAAGCCCAACTCGCCGCGCGCGCTCAGCACGGCGATGCCGTGGTCGCCCATCGGGCCGGAGAGAATGACGGCGTCGCCCGGCCGGGCCTGGTCGCCGGCGATGGTTCCGTTGTGGCGCAACACGCCTACCCCGGCGGTGTTGATGTACAGCCCATCCGCCTTGCCGCGCTGGACGACCTTGGTGTCGCCGGCCACGATGCTGACCCCCGCCTCGGCCGCCGCCGCCTGCATGGACAGCACCACCTGGGCCAGCAGGCTCACGTCCAGCCCCTCCTCCAGAATGAAGCCGGCCGTCAGGTAGAGCGGCGTCGCTCCCATCATCGCCAGGTCGTTGACCGTGCCGCACACCGCCAGCCGGCCGATATCGCCGCCGGGGAAGAAGAGCGGCCAGACGACGTGGGAGTCGGTGCTGATCGCCAGCCGCGCCCCGTCTACGCTGACCAGCCCGGCGTCGTTGGCGGCGCGCAGGGCGGGGTTGTCGAACGGCTCCTGGAAGAGGCGGCCGATCAGCTCGTGGCTCATCCGGCCGCCGCTGCCGTGGCCCATGACGATCTTCTCGTCGTGCCGCAAGGGGATGGGGCAAACTAGACCTTCGAGGTGTGGGGTGGTTTGGTCGTTCATGAATTAGGACTTAGGAATTAGGAATTAGGAATTAGGAAGCAGAGATCTCCGGTCTGAAGTTCTTCGATTCCTAATTCCTAATTCGTAATTCCTAATTGATAAATATCCAGGTGTCTTCCGTACTTGTGGTACGCCGCGCACGCCCCCTCCGACGACACCATCGTCGCCCCCAGCGGCGTCTCCGGCGTGCATTGCGCGCCGAAGGCGGGGCAGTCGTGCGGCTTCTTCAGCCCTTGCAGGATGAGGCCGGCGATGCACAGCGGCGACTCCTGCGTGCGAATCTCGCCCACGTCCCAGCGCCGCTCGGCGTCGAACGCGGCATACTCCGCCCGCAACCCCCAGCCGCTGGCCGGGATGAGGCCGATGCCGCGCCACTGCCGGTCGCGCACCTCGAAGACCTGCTCGATGACCCGCTGCGCCGGCACGTTGCCCGCGAAGGTGACGGCGCGGGCGTAGGCGTTCGCCACCTCGTGCGTGCCCGCCTCCAGCTGGCGCACCGTGGACAGGATGCCCTGGGCGATGTCCAGCGGCTCGAAGCCGGTGACGGCGATGGGCACGCCGTACTGCGCGGCGAGGGGCGGGTACTCCCAGTAGCCCATGACGGCGCAGACGTGGCCGGCGGCCAGGAAGCCCTGCACCCGGTTCAGCGGCGAGCCGAGGATGGCGTGCATGGCCGGCGGCACGCAGACGTGGGAGACGAGGACGCTGTAGTTCGTCAGCCCCAGCGCGCGCGCCTGCACGACGCTCATGGCGTTGGCCGGGGCGGTCGTCTCGAAGCCGATAGCGAAGAAGACCACTTCCTTGTCGGGGTTGGCCTGGGCGATCTTCACCGCGTCGAGCGGCGAGTAGACGACGCGCACGTCGCCGCCGGCGGCGCGGACGGAGAAGAGGTCGCGCCCCGTGCCGGGCACGCGCAGCATGTCGCCGTAGGAGGTGAAGATGACGTTGGGCCGCGCGGCGATGTCGAGCGCCTTGTCGATCAGCTCTAGCGGCGTGACGCACACCGGGCAGCCCGGCCCGTGGACAAGCTCGATCTCCGGCGGCAAGAGCTGGTCGATGCCGTGGCGGACGATGGCGTGAGTCTGGCCGCCGCACATCTCCATGATGACCCACGGCCGGGTGACCGCCCGGCGTATCTCGCGCATCGTCGCCGCCACCAGTGCGGCGTCGCGGTATTCAGTAACGTACTTCATAACGTCGTCCTGATGGGGTGGAAGAAATGGCTACGGAACAAGACGGATAATACGGATTTTTATCCGTTTTATCCGTTCTCATCCGTAGCCATTTCTTCCGGCCCCAACTCCTCTTCAAGGTTCGCTATCTCGCGCAGCACGGCCAGGGTGGACTGCGCCTCTTCCTCGCTCAGCCGGCTGATGGCGAAGCCGACGTGGATGACGGTGTAGTCGCCCACGGCCGCCTCGGGTACGTAGGCCAGACACGCCTCGCGCACCGTCCCGCCGAAGTCGATCCGGCCCATTCGCAGACCGTCGGCTTCGTAGATGTCGATGATTTTACCGGGTACTCCCAGGCACATAATGGTCTCCAGTGGTCAGTTGCTAGTTGGCAGTTGGCAGTTGTCAGTTGTTAGTTATCAGTTGTCGCTCGTGGGTGCTTCTCCCCTGCTCCCCCGCTCCCCCGCACCCCTGCGCTTTATCCATACCCATCATTTGAGTAAACACGTCGCCACAATCGCCTGTCCCAACGCCAGCCCGCCATCATTGGGCGGCACGAGGCGGTGGGTGTAGACGGTGAAGCCGTCGGCGCGCAGCAGGGCCAGGGCGCGGCGCAACAGGGTGACGTTTTGCCATACGCCGCCGCTGAGC
>NZ_JAYRVJ010000449.1:0-2195 GCF_041918635.1 Promineifilum sp. (SeqCode) | reverse complement strand
GATACGTGTTATGAGAGATGAGGATCGTCCCCGGTTCGGCGGCGCTTTCCAGCCGCGCGGCCAGGTTGACCGGCATGCCCTTGACTGTGTCCTCGCCCTCGGTCAATCCGCCGGCGAAGACGAGGCCGGTGTCGATGCCCAGCCGCACGCGGAAACCCTCCACGCCGCGTTCGGCTGACCACTCGCCGCCGATGACATGGGCCACGGCCTGAATGTCGAGCGCGGCGCGGATGGCGTTCTCCGGGTCGTCCTCGTGGGCCGTGGGCAGGCCGAAGACGGCCTTGAAGCCATCCCCCTGGTAGCGGGCGACGTGACCGCCGAAACGGCCGACCGGCTCCGCCAGCCGGGCCAGCGCCGCATCAATGAGGGCCATGTTCTCTTCCGGGTCGAGGTCGCGGATGAGGGCCGTGTGGCCGGCAATGTCCATGAACAGCACCGTCGCCAGCTTGCGCTGCTGGGCGGCGTGGTCGGCCTGGGCTTGTAAGGCGGCCAGTTTCTCGCGGATGGGGCCGAGCATGGCCTCGACGACGGCGTCGCCGAGGATGGCCCGCTGCGCCTCCAGCGCCGCGATGCCGGCCTGTAGTTGGGTTATCTCATCGGTTGCCTGCATGACCGCGCCTTTAACTTAGTAGTAATAAGAGAATCATCCGCAGATTAAGCAGATTTGACAGATTTTTCAAAGAGCGGCGATGGCCATGCCTCGTAAGCCTCAGCCAGATAGCGATTATGCTCTTCAGCCAAATCAACCGGCCCGTTGAATTGGCCTGACATGTCCAGCGCCCGCCGTCGTAGTTCGTCCCGGTCAATGACAGGCGCTTCATTCAGCATTGCGTCCACAGCGATACGAATGAGCTCAGCGACCGATGTCCCTTGCACCGCCGCCAACTGTTCTAGCCTTCTCGCTTGTTCCACACTCAGCCGAATTTGCATTCTGATCATTGCCACCCCGCCACCTTGTGCCAAAGCTCCTTTATATCTTGGCGTCCTTGCGCTAACTCCGCCAAAAATCTGCCTAATCTGCCCAATCTGCGGATAAACTCTTACGTATTCGTCGCCGCCCGCTGCCGCCGCGCCCAGGTCTGCGTCAGCCGGTCGAGGATGATCGCCAGCACGACGATCGCCAGCCCCGCCTCCACGCCCCGGCCGGTCTCGTTGCGCGCCAGCCCCATCACTGTCTCCAGCCCCAGCCCGCCGCCGCCCACCAGCCCGGCGATGATGACCATCGAGAGCACCATCATGATCGTCTGGTTGACGCCGGCCAGGATTGAGGGCAGGGCCAGCGGCAGTTGCACCTTGAGCAGCGTCTGCCACGACGTGGAGCCGAAGCTATCGGCCGCCTCCACCGTCTCCGCGTCCACGCCGCGGATGCCCAGGTTGGTCAGCCGCACGGCCGGCGGCAGGGCGTAGAGCACCGAGGCGATAACCCCCGGCACGCGGCCGATGTTGAACAGCATGATGACCGGCACGAGGTAGACGAAGGGTGGAATGGTTTGCAGGAAGTCGAGTCCCGGCCGCAGCGCCATCTCCACGCGATCGCTGCGGGCCGAGGCGATGCCCAGCGGCACGCCGATGGCCAGGGCCATGCCGACGGCGACGATGACCTGCCCCAGCGTGTCCATGGCCAGGTCCCACATGCCCAGCAGGCCGATGAAGACCAGCCCCAGCGCGGCGAAGAACGCCAGCCGCCAGTTGCCCAGCGCCAGCGCCGCCAGCCCGAACAGGGCGACGATGACGACCCAGGGCAGCCACTCCTGCAGCACGTCGCGCAGGAAGTTGAGGCCGTAGATGGTGACGAAGTCGCTGAACGGCCCCGCGCCGAGCGGCGTGTCGCCGATGCGGTACAGGTTGTCGCGGGCCCAGGCCACGGCGGCGTCCACCGGGCCGTTGATGGGCACGTACCAGGCGTCGGGGAACGCGCCGATGCCCAGCAGCAGGCAGGCCGCCAGGACGATCGCCAATAAGGCAATGCTGCCGATAGCGAAGCGATGGCGCTCCGACCAACGGGCGGCGGATGTGGCCCATTCGTCGCGCCCTAACGGCCGGAGAAGTAGGCTCAGAAGAGCCGCCGGGACGGCGGCGATCCAGCGCGCCGCGCGTTCGCTCGCAGCCGCGAGCCAGGCCAGCGCCCCCTCCACCGCCCGCGCCGGCCGGTAGCGCGCCCAGCCCTCCGGCAGCAATCGGAAGGCGTCGGGGTG
>NZ_JAYRVJ010000448.1:0-3310 GCF_041918635.1 Promineifilum sp. (SeqCode) | reverse complement strand
GTGCACGAAGCGGCGCGGGCGGTGGCCGAGAAACCGGTCGGCACTGTTGTCGGCGGCGACTTCATCTACGAACAGCAGAAGCCGGCCATGTTGCAGAGCGGCGTGCTGCTCAACGACCTGGCCGTCATCATCGAGCAACAGCATGACGGCACGGCCGAAGGGGCCTTGCGCGCCCGGTTATGCGCGACCATCTTCCTGATCGGGCGGCTGCCGGCCAGCGGCGCGGCGGCCACCGGCCTGCGGGCCGACGCCACGACCCTGGCCGATCTGCTGGTCGAGGACCTGCCCCAGGGCAGCGCCGGGCTGCGCCAGCAAGTGACGCGCCTGCTGGACGAACTGGCCGGCCAGGGCGTCCTGATGGCGGTCGAGGGGGAGTTCCGGCTGCAGACGCGGGAGAGCGCCGAGTGGCAAAGCGACTTCACGCGGCGCTTCGGCTCCATTCGCAACGACGCCACCCGCATCGCCGGCGATCGCTCGGCCGCGCTGCGCCAGGCGGTGGACAAGGCCCTCAAGGGCGTCAAACTGATCCAGGGCCACTACAAGACGCCGCGCGATTTCGACTTCTCATTTGCCCAGGAGGCGCCGCCGGCCATCACCACCGACGTGCCGGTCTGGGTTCGGGATGAGTGGTCAGTCACCGAAAAGACGGTGCGGGAGGATGCCCAGGCGGCCGGCGCCGAAAACCCCACGATTTTCGTGCTGTTGCCGCGGCTGCAATCCCCGGCGCTGACCGACGCCCTGGCCGGTGTGGCCGCGGCCACAGACACGCTAGCCGCCCGCCCCGGCCAGCAGACCACGCCGGAGGGCCTGGAAGCGCGCAAGGCGATGGAGACCCGGCGCGAACTCGAAGCCCGCCGGGTGGATGAAATCGTCCACGCCATCCTGAGCGACGCCCGCGTCTATCAGGGCGGCGGCAATGAAGTGGTGGGGGCGACGCTGGCCGAGGCGGTCCAGAAGGCGGCCGAAGATGCCCTGGTGCGGCTCTTCGCCGAATTCGCCACGACCGACGTCCCCGGCTGGAATCTGGTGGTCAGCCGCGCCGGCCAGGGGAATGCCGGCGCGCTGGAAGCGGTCAAGCATAGCGGCGATCCGGCCGATTATCCGGCGGCGAAACAGATCCTGACCCGCATCAGCGCCTCGGGCAGCAAGGGCAGCGACCTGCGCAACCAGTTCACCGGCGCCGGCTACGGCTGGCCGAAGGACGCCGTGGACGGCATTCTGCTGACCCTGCTCAACGCCGGCCTGGTCAGCGCCAGGGACAAAGCCGGCGCGCCGGTGACGGCCAAACAGATCCCGCAATCCCAGATCGGCGTCACCACCTTCACCAGCGAAACCTTCATCCTGACGACGACGCAAAAGATCGGCCTGCGCAAGCTGATCCAGGAGCTGGGACTGAGCGTCAGGCCCGACGAAGAGGCGGCCGGCGTGCAACGCGCCCTGCAACGGTTGCGCGACCTGGCCGCCGACGTAGCCGGGCCGGAGCCGCTGCCCCTGCCCCCGGACACGGCGGCCATCGAGGCGCTGCAAGCCCTGGGCGGCAACGAGCAACTGGTGCGGGTCTATGAGGCGCGCGACAGGTTGCTGGCCGACTACCGCGACTGGAAGGCCCTGACTGACCGCAAAGAGGAGCGGCTGAAGCGCTGGCGGCTGCTGAACGAACTGCTGCAGCAGGCCAGAGACCTGCCCGTGGCCCAGCAAGTGGGGCCGCAGGCGGCGGCCATTCGCCAACAGCGGGCGCTGCTGGAGGAAATGGACCCGGTTAAGCCGTTGCTGGAAAAGGTCTCGGCCGCCTTGCGCGAGGCGGCCCAGAAAGCGCGACAGGCGGTTGAAGACGCGCGGCAGCGCGAACTCAGCGCGATAGAGGCCACAGACGAGTGGGCCCAGTTGCCCGATGAGCAGTGGAAGGACATCTTCCACCAAAACCATCTGGGGCCTATCGATCACCCGGATATCGGCACCGACGAGAAGCTGTTGGCGGCGCTGAATGCCAAGCCGCTGGCCGCCTGGGGGATGGAGCTGGAAGCCATTCCGGGGCGTATTGACCGGACGCGCGAGGAAGCGGCGCGGCGCATCGCCCCCCAGGCGGTGCGGGTGCGCCCCCCGTCCACCACGCTGCGCACGGCGGCGGAGGCCGAGGCCTACGTCGCCGCCCTGCGCGACGAGATTCTGGCCCACATCGCGGACGGCAAGCCGGTTGTGATCTAGCTGGCTCAAATGGACGTTGCCACTGATAGAGAAAACATCCACAGATTACACAGATTTGGCTCTGATGAATCTGTGTAATCTGTGGATGCTTCCGCCCATGAGGACACATGCCTGCACTAGCGGCTGAGACACGCTCCCTCTTCGAAAAAGAAGTGATCCGCGCCCGGCAGACGGCCGAGACGGCCGCCCGCGCCGCCCTGACCACCCTGGCCGTCGAACGGGACAAACCGTTCGACAGCCTGAGCGAGCCGCAGCGGGCGCTGCGCCGGGCGTTGCGCGCCCGGGCGCGCCAGTTGGGGCAAGGGGACGCGGCCGCCGGCCGCGCGCTGCTGGTGGAGGAGATCGCCTATGAGCAGTGGCACCGCATGCTCTTCGCCCGCTTCCTGGCCGAGAACGGGCTGCTGATGCACCCCGACGGCGTGGCCGTCACCCTGGCCGAGTGCGCCGAGCTGGCCCAGGAGGAGGGGGCTGAAGACCTGTGGGCGGTCGCCACCCGCTACGCCGCGGCCATGCTGCCCGGCATCTTCCGCGGCGGCGACCCCGCCCTGGCCGTGCGCTTCGCCCCCGAGGGGTGGCGGCGGCTGGAGCAGATCGTCGCCGGCCTGCCGCGCGCCGTCTTCATCAGCGACGACGGCCTGGGCTGGTCGTACCAGTTCTGGCAGAGCGCCAGGAAGAAGGAGGTCAACGCCAGCGAGCGCAAGATCGGCGGGGCCGACATCGCCCCGGTGACGCAGCTGTTCACCGAGGAGTACATGGTGCGCTTCCTGCTGGAGAACACGCTGGGGGCGTGGTGGGCGGCGCGGCGGCCCGACAGCCCGCTGAACAAGACCTTTGACTATCTGCGCTACAAAGAAGACGGAACCCCCGCGGCGGGGACGTTCGACGGCTGGCCCGACCGCGCGGCCGCGGTGACGATGATCGACCCCTGCGGCGGGTCGGGCCACTTCCTGGTGGCGGCGTTCGACATGCTGCGGCGGATGCGCATGGAGGCGGAGGGGCTGAGCGCGGCCGAGGCGGGCGACGCGGTCATCCGCGACAACGTCCACATGCTGGAGCTGGACCTGCGCTGCACCCAGATCGCCGCCTTCAACCTGGCCCTGGCGGC
>NZ_JAYRVJ010000447.1:0-2071 GCF_041918635.1 Promineifilum sp. (SeqCode) | reverse complement strand
CGCCGAGCGCAACGCCGTCGGCCGGATGGTGACTGAGGGTGCGCGGCGCATCATCGCCCTGGCCGTCTGCACCGATAACGGCGTGACCCCCTGCGGCGCGTGCCGGCAGGTACTCATGGAGTTCGTCGCGCCCGATGGGGATGCGGCGGTGTGGATAGTGGATGGAGAGGGGAAGGTGCGGGAGACGACGATGCGAGGGTTGTTGCCGGATAACTTTGGGCCGCAGCACCTCAGATAAATATAGCCCATTGTACCTGTCTACCTCTTGTGTTACGATCATACACAAATGGCAATAGCAAGTACTCCTATCACTGTCGAGCTTCCCGTTTCAGTGGCGGAACGACTTAGGGAAGAGGCCAATCGACAGAATCGACCGGTGCGCGACCTTGTTCGCGAGCTGATCCTCGAACGGTGGGATAACTTGCCTCCACTACCGCCTGAAGTCGAGGCCGAACTCGAAGCGTTTCACAGCTTGTCAGACGATGTGCTGTGGCTTGTCGCACGCTCCTCGCTAACAATAGAGGAACAAAAGGAACTGGCGCGATTGAACGCCAAAATACAGCCACTTGGGACCGCTGAGGAGTCGCGTCGTGAAGCGCTACTAGCTGCCTATGATCGGACTGTTCTCCGCCGGGCGCAGGCAGCTGTTATTCTTCAGTCACGCGGTTACGACTTATCCAACCCAGCTGTTTTATCTGAATAGTGAGCTACATTCCTGTGAAGACTCGCCGGTTGGTCGCCAAACGCGCCGGCTATCGCTGTGAGTATTGCCAGTCGCAGGAACTCATACTCGGCATGCCCCTTGAAATAGAACACATTATGCCGATTTCCGTTGGCGGCAAAACGAAAGAAAACAATTTGTGCTTGTCTTGCCCCCGCTGTAATAGGTACAAGGGAGTACAAGTGGACGGTTATGATGCTGACACTGATACCGTTGTCACGCTATTTAATCCGCGCAAGGATAAGTGGCAAGATCACTTTGTTTGGTCAAGTGACGGCTTGTATGTCATTGGCCTGACCGCAGAAGGACGAGTAACAGCCGAATAATTACAAATGAACAATACGCTCATGCTACATGCACGGCAGTTATGGGTCACAGCAGGTTGGCATCCACCGAATTAATACTTCTTCTCTTCTAGTTCTTGCTGCTCTTCCCTCAACCGCAAATAACTATCATACCGCTCCGGCGACACGCGGCCGTCTTCCACGGCGGCCCGCACGGCGCACTTCGGCTCATGGGTGTGGGTGCAGTCGCTGAACTGGCACTGCGACACCAGCGGCCCAATCTCCCGGAAGTAGGCGTCTACCTCGGTCGGCTCCAGGTCGAACAGGGCCAGGCTGCGGATGCCCGGTGTGTCAGCCACGTAGCCGCCGATGTCCAGTGGGATCAGTTCCACGTGGCGTGTCGTGTGCAGCCCCTTGCCCGTGGCCTCGCTGACCTGCTTGACGCGCAGGCCAAGGCCCTCCTGAATGGCGTTCAGCAGGCTCGACTTGCCCACGCCGGACGACCCGGCCAGCACCGATATTTTGCCGCGCAGCGTCTCGCGCAGCGCCTCGATCCCCTCGCCGCTGATCACGCTGGTGTAGATCACGGGGTAGCCGATGGCCTCGTACATATCGAACATCGCCCGCGCCGCTTCGGGACCGACCAGATCGGTCTTGTTGGCGCAGATGATGGCCGGCAGATGGTTCATCTCGGCCACCACCAGGAAGCGATCCAGCTTGCGCGGGCTGAACTCGGGGTTGTGGACGGAGAAGACGAAGACGACCTGGTCGGGGTTGGCGACGAGCACCTGCTCCCGCTCGGTCTGGACGTTGCGCTGGTCGGAGGCGGTGCGCGTGCGCGAGAGGGCCGAATGGCGTTCGGCGACGGACTGGATGGAGCCGGTTCCGTCGGCGTTGAGTTTGACCGTCACCCGGTCGCCGACGGCCACCAGGTCAGTGCGCTGGCGTTCCTGCTTCAGCCGGCCGCGGATCTGGCTGACAATAGGCTCCCCGCCGTCGTCAGGCTGGACGGTGAAGAAGCCGCTCTGGGACTTGATGACGAGGCCGGTCTTTTCAGTCAAGTGGT
>NZ_JAYRVJ010000446.1:0-7470 GCF_041918635.1 Promineifilum sp. (SeqCode) | reverse complement strand
GTGTCCACGCCGAGGTCGGCTTCCAGGTCGAGGTCAAGCTCTAGCATCTCCTGCGGATAGCCGGTCTGGGCGGCGACGATCTCCAGCACCTTGGCAACGACGGGATCGCCTGCCATCTCTTCCTTCCCACTGGGCGAGGCCGGGGGAGGGGTAACCAGCGCGGGGGCCGCGACCGGAGCCGCCGCGACTGCCGGCGCGCGGCCGTTGCTCGACGCGGCCGCCGGCTGAGCCAGATCGGGCCGGCTGTCGCGGACGAAGCCGATGACGGCGGCCAGCGTCGGGTAGTCGCGCAGCTTCAGGTCGTCGCGGCGCGGGATGTCGAACGCCTGCCGGATGGCCAGGAACGTTTCGGCTTGCTTCACCGTGTCGATGCCCAGGTCGGCCTCCATATCCAGGTCGAGGTCGAGCATCTCGATGGGATAGCCGGTCTGCGCGGCAACGATTTGCCGCACCTTCTCGGCGACAGGATCACCGGCTACTGGAGCGCCGGCGTCCGCGCCGGCTTCTTGCGCGACCTGGACGGGCGCGACCGGGCCGGGCGCGACCGGAGCGGAGGCCGTCGGGGACGGTAGCGCTCCGGCCAGATCGGGTCGATTCGTGCGGACAAAGCCGATGACGGCGGCCAGCGTCGGATAGTCGCGCAGCTTCAGGTTATCCCGGCGCGGGATGTCGAACGCTTGGCGGATGGCCTGGAAGGTCTCGGCCTGCTTGACGGTGTCAATGCCCAGGTCGGCTTCGAGGTCAAGGTCCAGGTCGAGCATTTCCTGCGGATAGCCCGTCTGCGCCGCCACGATTTGCAGCACTTTCTCGGCAACCGCATCAGCCGTAGCGGGAGTAACCGTACTCCCCTGCACCCCTGCGCCCCCGCTCCCCTGCACTGTCTGCGACGGAGCGGCAACCACAGGCGCAACCTCAGCCAAATCTGGCCGCTGCTTCTTGACGAAGTCGATCACCGCGCCCAGCGTCGGGTAGTCGCGCAAGCGCATGTTGTCCTGGCGCGGGATGGCGAACGCCTCGCGGATGGCCTGGAAGGTCTCGGCCTGCTTGACCGTGTCGATGCCCAGGTCGGCCTCCATGTCGAGGTCGAGATCGAGCATCTCCTGCGGGTAGCCCGTCTGCTGGGCGACGAGAGCGAGCACCTGCTCGGCCACCGCGTCGCCGGCCGCTTCCGTCACAGTCGCGGGCGGTGCAACCGGCGCGATGACCGTCTGAACCGGCTCTGGTTCCGCCGGGGCGGCCGGCGCAGTCTGGAGCACCGGTTCAGGCATGGCCACCGGGATGGGGGCCGGCTCGGCCTTCACGGGCGGAGGCGGAGGCGCAATCGGTGCGGGCTTGCCATTTGTCGATGATTCCACTTGCTGGCTCCCCCGCTCCCCCGCTCCCCCGCTCCCCTGCGGCGGAATGACCATCCGCGCCGGGAAGTCCACCGCCGCCGCACCGCTGCCCACCAGGGCGCGCAGCGTCGGGCCGGTACCGGGCTGCCAGCGATTGGGCGCGGGCGTCCGGGGCGGCGCGCCGGCGGCCTTGATGCGCAGGACGCGCTTCTCAACTTCGGTCTCGGCCGTGTCGTAACCGCTGATGTCGGCCAGCCAGCGCTGGTAGAGCGGCTTGTTGTCAACGCGGTCGAGCGAGCCGGGAATGCGCCGCGTGAAGGTCAGCGAGATCTGCGAGCCGAAGCCGGCTGCCAGGTGGATGGCGTACTGCACCGGGTAGCGCCCGCCGCGGCTCAGGTTCAGCGGCCCCAATTCGGGATCCACCTCCTTGAAGTTCGGGACGGGCGGGACGATGCCGTACTCTAGAATCTTGACGGCGATCACGTCTTCCACACCGACGCCCATCGGATGGCCGGTGAAGCCCTTGGTGTTGGAGATGATGATGCTGTTGGCCGCCTCGCCGAAGGTGTGGCGCAGGGCCATAACCTCGGCCGAGGCGCTGCCGCCGCGGGCCGGGGTGAACGTCTCGTGCGACATGAAGACCGTCTGCGGGGCGATGGCCTGGCGGTTCAGCCCGAAGCGCCGCTCGCCGGCGCTGACCAGACTGTTCATCACCATGCCGATGTGCTCCACGTCCAGCCGCGTGCCGTGGAAGGCGCTGTTGCTCGTCTCGCTGCTCAGCAACTCGACGATGCCGCGCATACCGCGCTCGCGGACGGCGTCCTCGCTCTCGACCACCAGCGCGCACGCGCCCATGCCCATGATAGTTCCGTGCCGCCGCTTGTCGAAGGGCAGCGCCGCCTCGGCCACCTGATCTTTGGTGGTGGCCGCGCCGACGGCCAGGAAGCCCGCGCCGACCCACTCCATCAGGTGCTCGCCGGTCACGTCATCGCCGCCAACTACAACCACGCGGCGGCAACGGCCGCTCCGAATCCAGTCCTCGGCGATGGCGATGCCCTGGGCCGTGCTGGCGCAGGCGGCGTTGATCTGGGTATTGGGGCCGCGCGCGCCGATGTATTGCGCGAACTGGCTGTGACCCATGGCCAGGATGCGGAACAGAAAGCGCCGGTCGAAGATGTAAGGCTCGCGCTCCAGCGTCTCGCGCAGGCTGTCGATGCGGCGGCTGATCTCGTTCAGCGTCGCATTGTCCGTGGCGTAATTGCGCAGGTCTTCCAGCATCTCCAACTGCTCGCGCCGGCCCAGCCACGTATAGTAGCGGGTGAACTCGTCGGCGAAGCGGTCGCCGCCGGGGAAGGCGCTGGCGAAGATGACGCCGGTGTCGTCGCGCAGCGACGGCGGCAGCATCCAGCGGTCGGGCAGGTGCTTGCCGGTGGTGGTCGCCTTGTACGTCTGCACCAGCGGGATGCCCGCCTCGCGCAGCGCGTCCAGGCCGGCAGCCATCGCCAGTTGCGAGGTCATGTCCAGCGCCTCGATCAGTTCGTTCGGGACGCCGTACTCCTCATGCAGGTCGAATGGGCCGGGCCGGCCGGCCAGCTTGATCACTTCGTTGGGGTCGGTGATGGTCTCGAACCGGCCGCTGCCGTCCTCGCCCTTTACCAGCCGGGTGATCTGCTTCTTGACCATCAGGTTGCGGAAGCGCTCTGGGATGAGATCGACGAACTGCTCGCCACGCAGGATGCGCAGGGCGTTGTCGGGATCCATCACCGGCTTGTTCGCGCCGGGCAGGCCCAGTCCCGTGCCGCTGATGACGATGGAGCCGAGCGGCGTCTCGTTGCGGTCGTAGACGCGCTGCCGGTCGGCATGGCCGTTGCTCTGCAATACCTGAGCCAACGCCTGGGCCAGCGCGTCCAGCGTCGCGGGAGGTTGTGTATTCGTTGTCATATCACTCTCGATTACCGGGGTCGTCGGGACGGCTGCCGGAATTTGAGTTCTCAACTCGTCATTCGTCGCTCGTCGCTCGTCGCTTGGCCGGCGGTCGGCTGTCGTGGCCTCCGCCTCCGCGCCATAACCGGCGGCATACAGACCACAGAGCGCCTGATTGAAGGTCGGCAACTCGCCGCCCTTGGGGTGATTGGTCAGCAGGGCGACCACGTCCGGCTTGTCGCCGAACACGTCCTTGACGAAGCCGCGCAGGGCGCGCTTCGGTCCCACTTCGACGAAGACGCGCACGCCGGCGTCGTACATCGTCTGGAGGCCCTTCACCCACTGTACGGGCGAAGCGATCTGCTGCTCCAGCAAATCCTTGATGGCCTCCACGCCCGTCGGATAGAACTCGCCGGTCACGTTGGCGACGAGCGGCAGACGCGGCGGGGTGATGTGCATGCGGTCGAGCATCGTCCGTAGCGGCTTGCTGGCCGGGGCGACGATGCGGGTGTGGAAGGCGTGGCTGACCGGCAGTTGCATCGCCTGGTAGCCCTTATCCTGGAACAGCTTGATCGCCTGTTCCACGGCCTTGCTCTCGCCGCCGATGACGCTCTGGCTGTTGCTGTTGATGTTGGCCGGGACGACGTAGCCGTCCACCTCCTTCAGCGTGGCCTCGACGACCTCGTAGGGGGCCAGGACGGCGGCCATCCAGCCGTTGTCGTCCATCTGGACCCGCGCCATCTCGCGCCCGCGGCCGGCGGCGGCTTCCAGCGCCTCGTGGAAGGGCAGGATGCCCGCGGCCACCAGCGCGCCATACTCGCCCAGCGAGTGGCCCATGACCACATCGGGCGCGAAGCCGTAGTCGGCCAGCAGGCGGCGCATCGCCTCATCCAGCGTCAGCATGGCCGGCTGGGTGACTTCGGTCTGCATCAGGTCGAACTGCGCCTGGTTGACGGCGGCCTTGTCATCGGTGTCAATGAAGAGGTAGCCGCTGAGGGGGCGGCCCAGGACGGGCTGCATGATGGCGTCGGCCTCTTCCAGCGTCCGCTTGACTGTCGGCGAGACCGCGGCCAACTCGCGCCCCATGTTGACGTACTGGCTACCCTGGCCGGGGAAGAGGAAGCCAACCTTGCCGGGCTTGGGGCCGCTGCCGCGGAAGATGCCCTGGGCTTCCATCGCCTTCCAGGCGGCCGGCGTGTCCAGGCCCATGACCTTGCGCGCTTTCTGCAGGCGGTCGACCAGTTCGTCGTGATTGCCGAAGTCGATGACCAGGCGCTCTTTGGCGCGGATGTCTACGGCCTTGGGCAGTTCAAACGGCGGCGTCCAGCCCGCTTCGGCGCGCTTCCACGCCTCGTCGAGGCGATCCTTCAGGTCGTTGGGCGTGTTCGCACCCAGCGCCAGAATGCCGCGCACGGGCGCGGGGCGTGTCGCAGGGGCGCTCCCCTGCTCCCCCGCTCCCTGGCTCCCCTGCTCTTTGCCATGGCCGCCATTGCCGACCGACGCACCAGTAAACTGCTTCGGTCGCTGCGTCAGCATACCGGGCACGTGCTCTTCCAGCACCAGGTGAAAGTTCGTGCCGCCAAAGCCGTAGGCGCTGACGCCGGCGCGGCGGGGCGTGCCGTTGCGGGGCGCCCACTCGCGCGGTTCATGCACCAGATAAAACGGCGTGCTGGAGAAATCGATGTTGGGGTTGGCCGGGTCGGCGTGAAGCGTTGGCGGCAGGATTTTGTGGTGTAGCGCCAGCGTGGCCTTCAACATGCCGGCCGCGCCGGCGCCCGCCTTCAGGTGGCCGATGTTGCTCTTGGCCGAGCCGAGGCCGATGCTGCCGCGCGGAGCCGCGCCGAACATGGCCGCCAGGCTCTCCACCTCGACCACGTCGCCGACGCGGGTACTCGTGCCGTGGGCCTCCACCAGCGTGGCCGTGGCCGGGTCTAGCTCGGCGTCGGCCCAGGCGCGCTGCACAGCCAGCCGTTGGCCGATGGGGTTGGGGGCGGTGATGCCCTTGCCCTTGCCGTCGCTGGAGCCGGCCGTGCCGCGAATCACGGCATAGATGCGGTCGCCGGCCCGCTCAGCGTCTTCCAGACGCTTCAACAGGAACGCGCCCGCGCCCTCGCCCATGACGAAGCCGTCGGCCCCGTCGCCAAACGGTCGCGTGCCGGTGGCGCTCAACGCGCCGATCTTGCAGAACTTGACGAAGCTGCCGATGCCCATGTTGCGGTCGACGCCGCCGGTCAGGACGGCATCCACCTTGTGCTCGACCAGGAGGCGCGCGGCGGCCTCGACGGCGGCGAAGCTGCTGGCGCAGGCGGCGTCGGTGATGAAGTTCGGCCCGCGCAGGTTGAGGATATTGGCGACCCGGCCGGACACAATGTTGGCGAGTTCGCCGGGCATGGTGTCTTCAGTGATGGAAGGGACGCCCTCGGCCACGGCGGCATAGAATTGGTCGACAAGCGCTGTCTGCGAGGCGGCCGGCAATCGGGCGAACTCGGGGGCGCGTTTCAGCCAGCGCACGTACTCCGGGAAGACGATGCGCTGCATGGTGGTGTAGTGCAACTCGCCGCCCATGGCCGTACCCAGGATGACGCCGGTGCGCTCGGTGTCGAGCGGCCGGTCGGGGTAGCCGTAATCGGCCAGCGCGTCGGCGGCGATGGTCACCGCCCACTGCTGCCCCTCGTCCATGGCCGCGGCGACGCGCGGCGGCATACGGAAGCGCCGCCAGTCAAACTCAAAGCCCCGCACCCAGGCGCCGATCTTGCTGTAAGTCTTATCGGGCACTTTGGGGTCGGGGTCGTAGTAGTCGGCGATGCTCCAACGGCCGGCCGGCGTCTCAGTGATGCTGTAGCGCTTGGCGACGATGTTGTCCCAAAAGGCGGACGCGCTCGGCGCGTCGGGTAGCATGGCTCCTACCCCGACGATAGCGATAGCGCGATCTGCTGAATCCATGATAGTTTTCCCTCTCCGAAATCA
This sequence comes from Promineifilum sp. (SeqCode), assembly GCF_041918635.1. Classification (NCBI taxonomy): domain Bacteria; kingdom Bacillati; phylum Chloroflexota; class Ardenticatenia; order Promineifilales (SeqCode); family Promineifilaceae (SeqCode); genus Promineifilum (SeqCode); species Promineifilum sp. (SeqCode). The sequence goes on along the minus strand of NZ_JAYRVJ010000446.1, from coordinate 1,246 downwards.
ATTAACCACGGATTTTCACGGATTTGACGGATTAACCGTTGATTTCAATCCGTGTTCATCCGTCTAATCCGTGTTTATCCGTGGTGAATTTATTCTCCTAGAAAGCGTGATTAAGATGGTCACGCGCGAAATTCATGTCGTCGATCAGGCCGGCCTGGGCGGCGTAGATGGCCGGCAGGTTGAGCGAGCCAGCCAGATTCGGGTCGGTCTGGCCCGCGCCGATGGCCCACTGGAGGCCGTCGGTCGCCACTTTCAGGGCGGCGGCGCGGCCGTGGATGCGGGCCAGCGCCTGCCGGGCGGGCACGTCGAGGTTGATGGCCTCGGTCGGCTTGGCCGTCACGCGCTCGGCGAAGATGGCCGCCGTCTCGGCCCAGGCGATCAACTCGCCCAAACGGAACAGGACGTGCTGGTTGCGCGTCAGCCGGTCGAGCCGGGCGCGCTCCAGGATGACGGCCAGGGCGCGCAGGGCCAGGGCGGCGTAGTTGGCTCCGTTCTGCGGCTCGGCGGCGTGGATGCCGTCCAGCTTCTTGGCCCAGTCGTTGTAGAACGCCCCTTGCGTCTTCAGGTGTTGCTGCCAGCGGTCGCGGGCGATAGTCCACTCCATGATCTCCGACGTGCCCTCGTAGATGCAGGTGATGCGCACGTCGCGCTTGATCTTCTCGACCATGTACTCTTTGGTGTAGCCGTAGCCGCCGAGGGCCTGGATGGCGTCCTCGGCCGCGCGGTTGCCCGACTCGGTGGCCATGTACTTGGCGACGGCCCCCTCGGTCTGGAGGCCCTGCTCACCGTTGTCTAGCCGCTCGGCCACCCACTCGATGTAGGTGCGGGCCGCTTCAAGGCGGGCGGCGTTGGGGACGATGAGCTTGTGGGTGTAGCCCTGCTTCTCACTGAGGGGCGCGCCGGCCTGGATACGCTCGTGAGAGTAGCGGATGGCGCGGCGCAGCGCTTCCCAGCCCGCGCCCAGGCCGAACGCGCCGACCATGAGGCGGGTGTAGCCGAAGACGGCCTGCGCCTGGGCCAGCCCCTGGCCCTCCACGCCGCCGACTAGTCGGTCGGCCGGCACGTAGACATCTTCCAGAAAGAGCGCGGCGGTGTTGCTGGCGCGGATGCCATGCTTGTCTTCCGGCTTGCCGTAGCTGAAGCCGGGCGCGTCGCGCTCGACGACGAACCAGGACGGCCCGCCGGGGGCCAGGGCGAGGATGGTGTAGAGGTCGGCCACCGCGCCGTTGCTGATCCACTGCTTGCG
>NZ_JAYRVJ010000445.1:0-8811 GCF_041918635.1 Promineifilum sp. (SeqCode) | reverse complement strand
GGCGCTGGACGTGATGCGGCGGGACATCGAGGCGGCCGTGCGGGGGCTGGGCGCGGCCGAGGTGACGGTGCGCACCGTCCTGCACCCGCCGTGGAGCACCGACCACATCAGCGACGCCGGGCGAGAGAAGCTGCGCCAATTTGGTCTCGCGCCGCCGCTGCGCCACGGGGGTGACGTGGCCTCCGTCGCCTTCTTCGATTTGGCGGAGTGCCCACGCTGCGGTTCGACCAATACTAGTCTGCGCAATGCCTTTGGGCCGACGCTGTGCCGGATGATTTGGTACTGTAACCAATGTCAGGATGCGTTTGAGCAGTTCAAGCCTTTGTAATAGGGTTAACGTGCGCCTGACTTGACCTGTACCTACCCGTGGTATATACTATTGATATATTCTCTTGTGGAGCCTTCGATCTCTATGGATACCGCCAAACTGTTCACCAACGGCCGCAGCCAGGCCGTCCGCTTGCCAAAGGAGTACCGCTTTGAAGGGACCGAGGTCTTTATCAAAAAGGTCGGCAACGCCGTTATGCTCATTCCTGCCACTGAATCGTGGCAGACGTTAGTAGAGAGCCTGTCTCAATTCTCGGATGACTTTATGGAGAGCCGGGAACAGCCAGAAACGCAAGAACGAGAGTCGCCGTTCGCATGAAATTTCTCCTCGACACCAACATCTGCATCTATCTGATCAAGCGGCAATCGGAGACTGTCATACGAGAGATGGCGAAACAGCCGATTGGCGATGTTGGCCTTTCTTCGGTTACAGTTGCCGAACTGCAATACGGCGTGACAAAGAGCGCTCAGGTGGAGCGCAATCGGGCAGCATTGGAGCAGTTTCTCGCGCCTTTGGCAGTCGCCGATTTCGATACGCCGGCTGCGAAAGCTTATGGCTACATTCGCGCTTTGCTGGAGCGACACGGGACACCTATTGGCTCGCTGGACACACTCATCACCGCGCATGCGCTGAGTCTGGATGTGATCCTGGTCACCAACAATGAGCGCGAGTTCGGCCGCGTGCCGGGGTTAAAACTCGCTAACTGGGCGGTGGATTGAGCGCCTGTTCACGTAGCGCTGTCACATCCCCAACGCCGCCCTTCCCACCATCTCATACGCCGTATCCCCGGCCGGCGGCTGCATGGCCGAGGGACGCACGTCGCGGAAGTAACGCTCCAGCGGCAACGCGCGGGTGAGGGCCGAGCCGCCGGCCACCTGGAGCGCCTTCTCCGTGGCCGCGTTGGCCGCCTCGGTGACGACCAGCTTGGCCGCGGCGATGCGTGTCAGGTAGGCGGCCCGCTCCGCGTCGCGCCCCGCCCACGACCCGGCCACTTCGAACAGCAGCGCCCGCGCCGCTTGCAGGGCCACGTCGATCTCGCCGATCTGCCGCTGGATTTTGGGCAGGGTGGCGATGGGCCGGCCGAGGGCTGTTGGCGTTCGCTCCAGGGCGTAGCGAATAACCGCGTCGCGGGCGGCCAGCGCCGCGCCGAGGTAGACGGCCGACAGCATGGTGGAGAACCACACGTTGGGCGTGGCCTTCGGCTCGCCCACTTCGATCAGGCAGTCGCGCGGCGCGACCACGTTGTGGAAGATGGCGTCATGGCTCTCGCTGGCGCGCAGGCTCAGCGCGTCGCGCCACGTCTCGACCCACTCCAGACCGGGCACGCCGGCCGGCCCCTGCCGCACCAGGACGACGCCGGCCTCGTCGCCGAGGGCGACCCGCACCAGTAGGTGCGTCAGCTGCCGGCCGCCGGTACACCACGTCTTGTGGCCATTGACGAGCAGCGCCGCGCCGTCAGGGGTGGGCGTGGCCGTGGTCTCCGGCAGGCCGCCGCGTGACGGGCTGCCCAGGCGCGGTTCGCTGCCCAGGTGGTTGAGCAGCCCACCGGCAGCCGCCTCGCGCATGATCTGCTCGTAGGCGTCCGGCTGCCAGGTGCGCGTCTCGCGCTGGTGGCCGATGACCTGGTGCTGCATGGCGGCGACGAGGGCGGTGGAGGCGCTGCCCTTCGCCACTTCCAGTTGCGCGGCGACGCAGGTCAGCAGCGACGCGCCCTGGCCGCCTTCCTCCACCGGCACGGCCAGACCGAGATAGCCTGACGTTCGCAGCAGAGCGACGTCTTCCATCGGTAGCCGCCCTTGCCGGTCTGCGGCGTCCGCCCGCGCAGCGATTTCGGCCGCCAGCGATTGCGCCAACTCAACTGCCTGGTCGTTCTTGCTCGCATTCATGGGTTCATCGTAACGCATAGAGGCTCATAAGGGGGAATTAAGAGGATTGTGTCGCTATTCAGCGCGTCGTCTCGCTTTGAGCGGCTATCTTCGCGCCGCTGCCGTCCCAGCCGTGGCCGCCGGCCAGCTTGATGGCCAGGTGGGCGGTCATATCCTCGAAGGTAAAGCCCCACAGGTGCGACAGGATGGCAACGTAGTATAGCACGTCGGATAGTTCGTCTTTGACCTGATCCGGGGTGGCTTCGCGGCCAGGCTTGTAGAAGTGTTTCTTCAGCATGTCCACCAGTTCGCCCGTTTCGCCGGCCAGGCCGAGGAGGGCGTGGATCTGCTGTTCGCGGAGCGGCACGTCAGCGCCGTGCCAGGTGCGCAAGGCCTGACGCTGGATGGTATCGGGGGCGTGGGTGTCGGTAGGTTCGCTCATGACGGTCGTTCCTGTCGCTGCGCCAGTTTTATCCAGGCGTGTAATCGCGCCAGTATGAGGTGGCCCAGGCGACGGCGCGGGGGATGCCCTGGGACAGGGGCACTTGTGGATCGTAGCTGAGCAACGCCCGGGCTTTGCCGATGTTGGCGACGTAGTGGGTGACTTCGCCAACGCGCGATGGCTCCACGCTCAGCCGCGGCGTGACGCCTAACGCCTCGCCGATGTACCCGGCCAGGGCGATCAGGGTGTGGCCTTGGCCATAGGCCAGGTTGATGGTCTGGTTGGCCCCGCCCCCGCCGGCCAGCAGTTCGATGCCCGCGAAGACCCCGGCCACGCAATCGTCCACGTAGGTGAAGTCGAGTACCTTGTTCTCGCCATAGATGGTGATCGGCTTGCCCCGGCCGATCTGGCGGATGAAGAGGGGGATGACCCGCTCCATGCGTTCGATGTCCACATCGTAGCGGCCATAGACGTTGCTGAAGCGGAAGACGAGGTAGCGCAAGCCGTAGCACTGCGCGTAGGCGTAGATGAGCGCCTCGCCGGAAATCTTGCTGGCCGAGTAGGGGCTTTCGGTGTAGGCGAAGTCGGCGTAGGACTCCTCGGTGATATAACGATGGATGTCGCCGTAGACCTCGCGGGAACTGCTGAAGATGAGCGGCAGGTGGTTGTGGCGGCAGAACTCTAGCACGTTGAAGGTCATGACGACGTTCTCCAAGGCCCGCGACGGCTGCTGGACGAGGTCGTGCACCTTGGCGTGGGCGGCGAAGTGGACGACGACGTCAAGGTTAGGCGGGTAGGGCACGTGCCCCAGGCCGCCGCGGAAGTCGGCGAACGGCGCGCTGAGGTCTTGCAGCAGGGTGGGGATTGCCGTCGTCCACGGGTTCGGCCGCACGTCTACGCCGAAGACCGCGTGTCCGCGCTCCAGCAGATGCAGCGCCAAATTGGTGCCGATCTGCCCGCTCGATCCAGTAATCAGTACGCGCATAACTTTTCTACCAGAAGAATAGCTCACGCAAAGGCCGCAAAGATCGCTAAGAACGCAAAGAAAGATTTTTCTTGGCGTTCTTAGCGATCTTTGCGCTCTTTGCGTGAGCTGTTTTCTTCATCCCTTGCTAAACAGCACCTTCAACGCGAACCGCGGCAACGCCAACATTCGCCGCCAGCGCCACGGTTCTTTATAGAGCCGGTGCAGCCACTCCAGCCCGGCGTCCTGCATCCATTGCGGCGCGCGGACGGCCCGGCCGGTGATGAAGTCCAGCGAGCCGCCCACGCCAACGGCCACGCGCACGGTCATCAGCGCCGTCCGGTTGCGGTCGATCCACTTATCCTGTTTCGGCGCGCCGTAGGCGACGAACAGCAGCGCCGCGCCACTATCGTTGATGCGCCTGACGATGGCTTCGTTCTCGGCCGGGTCGGGGGAGCCGGCATAGGTTCCAACGACGCACAGGCCCGGGTAGCGGTTGCACAGGACGCCCGCCGCCGCCTCGGCCACGCCGGGGGCCGCGCCCAGCAGAAACAGCGGCCAGTCACGGGCGGCGGCCCGCTCGGCCATCTGGTAGACGAAAGCCGACCCCGGCACGCGCTCCGGCAGGCGACGCCCCAGCCGGCGGGCGGCGTAGAGCAGGCCGATCCCGTCGGGCAGACACAAGTCGGCGGCGTTGAGGATGCGCCGGAACTCAGGGTCTTGCTGGGCGGCCATGACGAACTCGGGGTTGACGGTGGCGATCTGGTGCAGGCGCGGCTCGGTCATGAAGCGCTCGACCAAAGCCAGCGCCTCGGCCGCGGTGACGGCGTGAACGGGGACGCCTAGGATGGAGACGGTGTGGGAGGCAGTCATGACCGTTTCCTCTTGGGCGGGGGAGCGGGGGAGCGGGGGAGCGGGGGTGAAAAAAGCCTCGGCTGACGTCTCTTGCTCCCCCGCTCCCCTGCCCCCCTGCTCCCCTGCTCTACAAGACGCCACTCGCCGGGCCGCAACCCCTCCAGCGTCCACTCGCCGATGGCCCAGCGGACAAGCCGCAGGGTGGGGTGGCCGACGGCGGCCGTCATGCGCCGCACCTGCCGGTTGCGCCCCTCGGTCAGCGTCAGCTCCAACCATGCCGTGGGGATGTTCTTGCGGTAGCGGATAGGCGGGTTGCGCGGCCAGATGGCGGGCTCGGCCAACAGGCGGGCGCGCGCGGGGCGGGTGGGGCCGTCGCTGAGGCGCAGGCCGCTCCGCAGCCGAGCGATGGCCCGCTCGTCCGGTTCGCCCTCCACCTGCACCCAGTAGGTCTTGGGCAGCTTGTGGTGGGGGTCGGCGATGGTCTGTTGCAGCCGGCCGTCGTCGGTCAGCAGCAGCAACCCCTCACTGTCGTAGTCGAGCCGCCCGGCGGCGTAGACGCCCGGAACCGAGATGTAGTCGGCCAGCGTCGGCCGGCCCTCGCGGTCGGTGAACTGGCAGAGAACGTGAAACGGCTTGTTGAAGAGGAGCAGGCGGCTCACGGGGCGGTTCAGCGGCGGAAGAAACGGATGAGCAGGTTGAGCACGATCGTGCCCACTACGCTGATCAGGATCATCGTCGCCAGTGGGAAGTAGACCCTGTAGTTCTCGCCCTCGAAGCGGAAATCGCCCGGCAGGTTGCCTAGCCAGGGGAAGAAGCGCCCGGCGACCAGCAGGACAAGACCGGCGAACGCGACAATCGCGCCGATGATGAGCAGCAAGCGGCCGAATTCAGTCATGGCTCACTCTCCGGGTCGGGCGCGAACAGGGCGGGCTGCGCCGGACGGGGGGCGCGGTCGGCGGGCAGACCCAGGTGGCGGTAGGCATGGGGCGTGGCGATGCGCCCGCGTGAGGTGCGCTCCAGGAACCCGAGTTGCAGCAGGTAAGGCTCGACCACGTCCATGATCGTGTCCGACTCCTCGCTGATCGACGCGGCGATGGTCTCCAGGCCGACCGGCCCGCCGCCGAACTTTTCGACGATGGTGCGCAGCACGCGCCGGTCGAGGTCATCCAGGCCCAGCCGGTCGATCTCCATCAGGTCGAGGGCGGCGACGGCCGTCTCGTGGGTAATGACGCCATCCGAGCGCACCTGCGCATAGTCACGCACGCGGCGCAGCAGCCGCAGGGCGACGCGCGGCGTGCCCCGCGCCCGCCGGGCGATCTCAGCCATGCCGTCCTGAACGATGGGGACTTCCAGAATGCGCGCGCCACGGCCGACGATGGTCTCCATCGCCGCCTGATCATAGAAGTCCATGCGGTAGACCGCGCCGAAGCGCGCCCGCAGTGGGGCGGTCATCAGCGCCAACCGGGTGGTCGCGCCGATGGCGGTGAAGCGCGGCAGCTTCAGGCGCACGTTTTTCGCCCCCGGCCCCTTGCCAACGATGAGGTCGAGGACGAAGTCCTCCATCGCCGGGTAGAGGATTTCCTCCACCGGCCGGCTGAGGCGGTGGACTTCGTCGATGAAGAGAATGTCGCCGGTGCGCAGGTTGGAGAGGATGGCGGCCAGATCGCCGGAGTGCTCAATGGCCGGGCCGGCGGTGTGGCGGATGTTGGCGCCCATCTCGTTGGCGACAACCTGGGCCAGGGTGGTCTTGCCCAGGCCGGGCGGGCCGTGGAACAGGACGTGGTCGAGGGGTTCGCTCCGGCCGCGGGCGGCGTCGATGAGGATGCGCAGGTTGTCCTTCAGCCGCTCTTGCCCGGTAAACTGGGCAAGGCGCTGGGGGCGCAGCATGGTGTCGAGGCCGACGTCATCCGCTTGCTGTTGGGGGGCGATGGGCCGTTCGGTTGTGGGTTTCTGAATCGTCATCATCCAACTCGCGGCGGAACTCCACCGCCGGGGCAGATTATACGATATGTCAGCCGCGGCGGGTAATCGTTGGGCGATTTGCCAAATCGCCCTACAATGGAGCAAATCACGCTGGAGAGGTGAAATGGTCTTCGAGTCACAGCACCCGCTCGTCAAACACAAGCTGACGATGCTCCGAGACACGAGCACGAAGCCCAAGAAGTTCCGCGAGTTGATCCGCGAGTTATCCATGCTCCTGTGCTATGAGGCGACGGCCGATCTGAGTACCGCCCCGCTGGAGGTCGAAACGCCCATGGGCCGGGCAATGGGCAGCGAACTGGTGGACAAGATCGGGCTGATCCCCGTCCTGCGCGCCGGGTTGGGCATGGTCGAGGGCATCTCCGAGATGATGCCCGGGGCGGAGGTGTGGCACATCGGCCTCTACCGCGACGAAAAGACGCTAAAGCCGGTCAGCTACTACAATAAGCTGCCGACCCTGCCGACGGTGCAGGTCTGTCTGGTGCTCGATCCGATGCTGGCGACGGGCGGCTCGGCCGTGGCCACGGTGGACATCCTGAAGCGGTGGGGGGCGCGGCGCATCAAGTTCGTCGGCATCCTGGCCGCGCCGGAGGGCATCGCCCGGCTGCAAGCGGCCCACCCCGACGTGCCCATCCACCTGGCCCACATTGACGACCACCTGAACGAGATAGGCTACATCGTCCCCGGTTTGGGCGACGCCGGCGACCGGCAGTACGGGACCGGCTGACGATATGGTCTATTTATTCGTGGCGCTGGCCTCTATGGCGGCGGCGCTGGTGGCCGCGCCCGCGGCGCGGTGGCTGTCGTTCCGGCTGAACCTGGTGGCCGAGCCGGGCGGCCGCCGCCGCCACCAGGGGCGCATCCCCAAGCTGGGCGGCCTGGCGATCTTTGCCGGCTGGCTGGTGGGCGTGGCCCTGACCTACTGGCTGTTGCCGCCGGCCGATCCCCACGACGCCCTGCGATTGCGCGGTGTGGTGCTGGGTAGCCTGGTGGTCGTCGCCGGCGGGTTGCTCGATGACCGCTATGACCTGCCGCCGTGGGCGCAGTTGGTCATCCAGCTACTCGGCGCGCTCATCGCCATCTTGCACATCATCTTCATCGAGGTGTTCACCAACCCGTTACCCGGTGACGCGCTCTGGACGGCCCTCCCCCTGTTTCGTGTGGACGAAAACAACTGGGTGTGGATCTGGCGTCCGCTGGCGCTGTTGTTCACGACGTTCTGGGTGGTGGGCATGATCAACGCCGTGAACTTCCTTGATGGTCTGGACGGGCTGGCGGCCGGCGTCTGCCTCATCGCGGCGGCCTTCTTCGCCTTTCACAGCTACCGGCTGGGCCAGGTGACGGTTCCGCTGTTTCCCCTGGCGCTGGCCGGGGCGCTGTTCGGTTTCCTGCGCTTCAACTTCGCGCCGGCGCGCATCTTTCTCGGCTCGGCCGGGGCGTACTTCCTGGGCTATCAGATGGCGACGTTGTCCATCCTCTCGCCGGCCAAGCTCTCTACCGCGCTGCTGGTCATGGCCGTGCCCATCATTGACGTGGCGTGGCAGATCATCTCCCGGCTGCGCCACGGGCAACACCCCATGCGCGGCGACCGGGGGCATCTGCACTTCCGGCTGGCCGACAGCGGGCTGGCGACGCGCCATATCGTGCTCGGCTACTACGCGGTTGCCATTCTGTTCGGGCTGGTGGCCGTGCTGGTGGCGTCGCGGCTGTTGAAGGTGGCGATACTGGCCGGGTTGGCTCTGGCCGTGCTGGCCTTGCTCCTGCGCCTTAGCCATAAAGAGGCATCCACAGATTTCACAGATTACGCAGATTAAGAGGCTCACGCAAAGAGCGCGGAGTACGCCAAGAACGCAAAGAAGAGCTCACGCAAAGACGCAAAGAGCGCAAAGCCCAGAAAGCTCTCCGGGCTTTGCGCTCTTTACGTCTTTGCGTGAGAGTCTCTTCTCATGGGGCAACAGCGCAGACAGGAAGGGCGGCGCGGTCGGTGGGCAGGCCGTCGGTGTACCAGGTCAGGTAGTCTAGCAGGTGCGCCCGCCAGTACGCTTCGTCGTGATTGCCCTCGTTGACCAGCCAGGCGTGGGCCACGCCGGCGGCGGTTAGCGCGTCGTGGAGGGGCAGGGCGTCTTTCAGATAGGGGTCGCGCGCGCCGATGTCCACGTAAATGCGCAGGCCGCCCAGGTCGTTGGCGGCGGTGAGGCGCGGGTCTTCGGCGGGGCCGGCGTGGCTGTCGATGAGAGCCGGGCTGTGGGCGGCGACGCTGCGGAAGAGGTCGGGCCGCCGAAAAGCCATCATGAGCGACCAATAGCCGCCGCGCGACAGGCCGCCGACGGCCCGGCCCTCGGCCGCGGGCCAGGCGCAGTAGTGGGCCTCGATGTGG
>NZ_JAYRVJ010000444.1:0-2831 GCF_041918635.1 Promineifilum sp. (SeqCode) | reverse complement strand
GTCGGGATCGGCCTGGAAGTGGAAGAAGTGGAAGCGGCGGCGCAGAGCGAAGTCCACCAGAGCAATAGAGCGGTCGGCGGTGTTCATCGTGCCGATGAGGTAGACGTTGGGCGGGATGCGGAAGCGCCGGCCGGAGTAGGGTAGCGTCACGTCCTGATCACGGTACTCCAGCAGCAGCATGAGCTCGCCGAATATGCGCGGAATGTTGCCGCGGTTGATCTCGTCGATGATGAATACACAGGGCGTGTCGTCGCCCAGACCGGCGGCGCGGCGACAGAAGCGGACGAACGTGCCCTCGCGCGGCGGGTAATCGACGTGATAGCGGCCGTCGCGCTCCAGGACTTGCGGGCGAATGCCCTCGATGAAATCCTCATAGCTGTAGGCGGGGTGGAACTGGACAATCTCCAGCCGCTCCGGCGGCGGCTCAGCCAGCCCGATCAGCTGCTTGGCCAGCTCCCGCGCCACCCAGGTCTTGCCCGTGCCCGGTGGGCCGTCGAAGATGAGTTGGCGCTTGTCGCGCAGCAGGTCGAGCAGTTCAGCGGCGGTCGCATCGTCGAGGTGAGTACGGGCGCGAAAGTCGCTATCAGTGTAGAGTACCAGAGGTAGCTGAATCTCATCGATGACGTTATCGTCGTCGGGCGAAGGCGGGATTGCCAGATAACGTTCAACCAGAGGCTTCGGATCGTCGGCCACTGCCCATAGGTAAATAGGGAAGGCACGCCGAAAAGCGTCATATATACGATCGGCCAGGGCAGGGCCAAGACCAATCACCTGTGTGGGTGCCAGAGGTTGTAGGAGGTCGAAATCCCCGCTTGCCACCCAAGCGCGCAGATCATCAGGTTCGCGAATGACGATGACCTCACGCTTGCTTTCGTCGTGGGTGCGCACGAACTCAAAATCCTGCCGCAAGCGCAATTGGTCAAGCAAGGCGTAGAAGCCTTCCGTATCTTCCAGCACACGGAGGCGAAACCGGTCCCGGACTTGCTTGGCTTGACGGCCCACAAAGAAGCCAAATCGCAGCACGTGAGGATAGATAACGATGAACAGTTGCGCGTCGGTCTGCCTGCTTAAGCTTTCCCGGTAAAAAGCGCCCCAATAGTACCCGTGATACTGGCTGTCGACCGTGGCCGCCCAATTCTTGTAGATTCTGGCTAAGACCTGGTGAGCCGTGGCCCTGGTCTCCAGTGTGTCGGGGCTGAGATAGGGATCAAAGATTGGTTTGAGCGCCGGGCCAAGATCGGCAAAGAGGGCGCGCATGGGTTCCAACACCTGGCTCTGCCAGCGCTCGCGGTGGGCGTCCATCCACTCCTTGGTGTTGTTGGCTTGTAACTCGCTCAGGAAGGCGAAGGCGTCGGCCGAAAAGCCGTGGAATTCGCGGGCAATCGACTTGCCATTTGGATCAGGCGGTGTCGCCGTGAAAAGCGCCTCAACCTCTCCATACTCCGCCTCTCTCAACTCGATCACCGTCCCATGCAAGAACTTGTTACGCGTCTTGGGCGATAGCTTATCCACACTCAGGGTCTTAGGCTGCCACGCCACGCCTATGCGTAGCCACATGTCGTCGCGGAAATAGTCCTGCTCGGCCGGTCGCTCCAACGCCACCGACTCATCCAGTTCCGAAGTCACTACGCCGATACCGCCAATGCTCTTGTTACGCAGAAAAGCGACGACGCCATCGCCCACGCGGATGGAAGCGAATTTCTCAACCTGCGTATTTTGCAGGTCGTTGTCAAAACCGATGGCCGCCAGACCGCGTTCCAGGCAATCGGCCCAGAAGTTGTAGCTACCGCGGCCGTCGCCCATATCCTCGCTCATGTCGGCCGGCATGGTAATGCGCCAGTAGCGCCGCGCCGGCGGCTTAAGCCCCTTGTCGAACAACTCGTCGCGCTGCTTCTCATCAAAGAGCGCGGCGAAGATGGTGGGCAGGTGCGAGTGCTTGAAGGGCGTGCCCTTCCAGCTATGGAACCGCTCGCCGACGCGGGCCATGCTCGCTTCATAGATCGCTTGCAGTTCGTCAGGCCAGTCGGCCACCACGTCAAACGGGATCTCGAACACCGCCATTTCCGGATCGTCGGCAAATGGTTCGCCGCGTTTGAAGTCAAATTGGCTCTCTGTCGGCTGGATCAACAGTGTCAGGCTAATGAAGCCGTTATTCTTGGCGTAGTCGAGCACCAGCCATTGGCCGAAGTTTAGCCGCAGCAAAGTCTCGCTATAGCGCAGCGTCAAGGCAAAGCGCTTATCGGTAGGACTGCCGCCGAGCAGGTTAACCGTCTCGGCAAAGTGGCCGAATGCCGTCTCAGCCTCGGTACGGTTAGGGAAGATGGCGTCGAACGGCGCGGCAAGTGACCGCTCCCCACTGAGCACATCCCACAAGATGTCCAGCGTCCACAGATCGATCCCCAGTTCGCCCGCCAGCTGTAGTAGCACCGCGTTCATCGCCTCATACTGCTGGCCCTCGCTCTCCTTGCGGAACGACGGCCACAGGCCCAGCAGCTTCAGCCCGCTCTCGCTCTTGGCGTTCCAGACCCCATACTGTTGTGGACGGGTTACGAGCAGGATGGGTGTGATGGTGGCCTTACCCAAGCCCTTGATCCGCTGCCGCGCTTCGTTATAGCGGTCAGCCAGCGGCCGGCTTTCATCCTGCAGCTGGGCCAACACCTCGCGCAGGGCGGGCATGTCGGCCGTGATACGTGGGCCTTGGCGCTCGATGCCTGTCCAGTGCCGATTGTTCTCGAAGCGCAGAAAGGAGCGAAACTTCTCATCCGTGAGATCGGGCAACTGCTGAGGGCTGAAAAGGGTTCCATACTGGCCGATGACCTCATCGCGGCCGG
>NZ_JAYRVJ010000443.1:0-5238 GCF_041918635.1 Promineifilum sp. (SeqCode) | reverse complement strand
GTCTCCGTCGGCGTCAGCATCGGCATCCAGCCGTCGCTGGCGCGGACGGTGGAGGTCATCGGCGAGTATGTGGCCCTCGGCTACCGGCGCATCAAGCTGAAGATCAAGCCGGGGCACGACGTGGCCGTAGGGCGCGCGGCGCGGGAGGCGTTCCCCGATCTGCCTATCATGCTCGACGCCAACTCCGCCTTCCGGCTGGAGGACGCGGCCGTCTTCCAGGCCATGGACGACCTGAACCTGCTGATGCTGGAGCAGCCGCTCGGCTACGAGGACATCTACGACCACAGCCGGCTGCGCCCGCTGATCCAGACGCCGCTCTGCCTGGACGAGAGCATCCACTCGGCCGATCACGCCCGCTACGCCCTCGCCATCGGCGCGTGCGACATTATCAACGTCAAGCCGTCGCGCGTGGCCGGCTGGACGGAGGCGCGGCGCATCCACGACCTGTGCCGCGCGGCGGGGATGCCGCTGTGGGTGGGCGGGATGCTGGAAACGGGCGTGGGGCGGGCCGCGCAACTGGCCCTGGCCTCGCTGCCCGGCTTCACGTTGCCTGGCGACATCTCGGCCACCGACCGCTACTACGCGCGGGACATCACCGCACCCTTCACGCTCAACCGCGAGGATAGCACCATCACCGTGCCGGCCGGGCCGGGTCTGGGCGTCGAGATCGACCACGACCAACTGGCGGCCGTCACCCTGCGCCGCGAGAGCTTCAGATGAAAGAGAATCCACAGATTTCACAGATTCTTAGGAGTGCTTGGTCGTTAGTCAAGCCACTAACGACTAACCACAAACGACGAAATCCCAATCTGTGCAATCTGTGTAATCTGTGGATGCTTTCTTAGGAGAGTACAATGTTTACCGACAAGAATGTGAGTTTCATCGGCGGCGGTATCATGGGCGAAGCCATGATCCGCGGCCTGATCACCCGCGACATTGTCGCGCCCGACCAGATCTACGTCGCCGACCCGCTGCCGGAGCGGTTGGACGATCTGCGGGAGCGTTACGGCATCCACGCTTCCGGCAACAACGCCGAAGTAGCCGAGGCGGGACAGGTCATCGTCCTGTCGGTGAAGCCGCAGAACCTGACCGAGGTCATGCCCAACATCCGCGGCCACCTGCGGCGGCAGGACTTGCTGCTGTCCATCCTGGCCGGCACGCCCATCCGCAAGTTGGCCGATGGCGTGGCCCATGCCGCCGTCGTGCGGGCCATGCCGAACACGCCGGCCCAGATCGGCCAGGGCATGACCGTCTGGACGGCCACGCCCGAAGTGACCGAGGAGCAGCACGGGCAGGCGCAGGCCATTCTCGGCGCGCTGGGTCAGGAGCTTTATGTCAATGATGAGGGCTACCTGGACATGGCGACGGCGCTCAGCGGAACCGGCCCAGCCTATATCTTCATGTTCATGGAGGCGCTCATCGACGCTGGCGTGCATCTGGGCTTCTCGCGGCGCGTCTCGGAGCAGCTCGTGTTTCAGACCATGCGCGGTTCGCTGGAGTACGCGGCGCAGTCGGGCAAGCACGTGGCCGAGTTGCGCAACCAGGTCACTTCCCCCGGCGGCACAACCGCCGCCGCGCTCTACCACATGGAGAAAGGCGGGCTGCGCACCGTCCTGTCGCGTGGCATCTGGGCCGCCTACCAGCGCTCGGTAGAGCTGGGGCAGGGGGAGAATGTGAAGGGGCCCGCGTGAGGGCGTGGCAAGTTACGGAGTTCGCATCCTCAGATGCGAACGGAGTGACGAACGACGAGTGACAAGTGACGAATTGGGAGCACCCGCGCCGGTGGTCGTCATGCAGGAGGGCGGCCGGTGGTGGCGCTTTGGCGATCTGGCGCGAATCGTCGTGGCGGAGCGGCCGGAGGAGGCGCGGGCGGCTTTTGAGGCCGTGGCGCGAGTGGTGGAGGCGGAGGGGCTGTACGCCGTCGGCTACCTGGCCTATGAGGCAGCCGCGGCTTATGGGCTGGCTGCCCATCCCACCGCGCCGGACGGGCCGCCGCCGCTCTGGTTCGGCCTCTTTCGCCGGCGCGAGTCGATAGCGCCCCCGGCGGCGACGGGCGACTTTCGCTTCGGCGAGTGGCGGCCGTCGCTCGACTTCCCCGCCTACGCCGCGGCCATCGCTCGCATCAAAGACGCCATCGCTCGCGGCGACACCTACCAGGCCAACTTCACCTTTCACCTGCGGGCCGACTTCGCCGGCGACCCGTGGGCGCTGTTCGCTAGCCTGGTGGCGGCGCAGCGGGCGCGCTATTGCGCTTACCTCGACCTGGGGCGCTTCGTTATCTGCTCCGCCTCGCCAGAACTCTTCTTCACCCTCGACGGCGCGGCCGTCGCCTCCCGACCGATGAAGGGAACCGCGCCGCGCGGCCTGACTCTGTCCGGCGACCGCGCGCAGATGGCGTGGTTGCGCCAGTCGGAGAAGAACCGCGCCGAGAACGTCATGATCGTGGACATGATCCGCAACGACCTCGGCCGCGTGGCCCGCGTGGGCAGCGTCGGCGTGCCGGAGTTGTTCACCATCGAGCGCTATCCGACGCTGTTGCAGATGACCTCGACCGTGACGGCCCAGACCGACGCCTCGTTGGCCGGCATCCTGGCCGCGGCTTTTCCCTGCGCTTCCATCACCGGCGCGCCCAAGGTGCGCACCATGCGCATCCTGCGCGACCTGGAGGCGGGGCCGCGCGGGGTCTACACCGGGGCCATCGGCTGCCTGCTACCGGGGCGGCGGGCGCAGTTCAACGTCGCCATCCGCACCGCCGTCATCGACCGCGCGACGGGCCAGGCGGTCTACGGCGTTGGCAGCGGCGTGGTGTGGGACTCCGACGCGGCGGCCGAGTACGCCGAGTGCCTGCTGAAGGCCCGCGTGCTGACCACCGCCCGGCCCGAGCCGTTTCGCCTGTTGGAGACGATGTTGTGGAGGCCGGAAGGGGGCTTCTACCTGCTGGAACGCCATCGGCAACGGCTGCGCGACTCGGCCGAATACTTCGGCTTTGACGTGGATATGGCGAACGTGGAGCGACAACTCCGCGACCTGGCCGCGTCGTTGCGCGAACCGAGCCGGGTGCGGCTGCTGGTGGGCGAGCGGGGCGATGTGGAAACGCAGGCGCTGCCCCTGGCCGCCGAGCCAGCCCGGCCGTCGCCGCTGCGGGTGGGGCTGGCCGCCGCGCCGGTGTCGTCGGGCGACGTGTGGCTCTACCACAAGACGACCCGCCGCGCGGTCTATGAGACGGCGCGGGCGGCGCGGCCCGACTGCGACGAGGTCGTCCTGTGGAACGAGCGCGGCGAGCTGACCGAGGCGACGACGGCTAACCTGGTTCTGGAACTGGACGGCCGCCGCTACACCCCGCCTGTGGCCGCCGGCCTGCTGGCGGGCACGCTGCGGGCGCAGTTGCTGGAAGCGGGGGAGATCGCGGAGCGGACGCTGACCCCTGACGACCTACGCCGTGCCGGGCGGGTGTGGCTGATCAACTCGGTGCGCGGGTGGCAGCCCGCCGAGCGGCATGCTACAATATCAGATGCAATAACCCACACATAACTTTTTATAGAGAACGGTTATTTGATGATGAGTCGAATTCGTCTACCCCTCGTGATCGCCCTGGCCGGGCTGGCCCTGTTCCTGATGACCCGCTCGACCCTGGCGGCCGCGAACTGCTACGTCCTGTCCAGCGACATCGGCTACGTCTGCGATACCAATGCGCCGCCGTCGCCTTACACCGAGCCGCCGCTGCGGCCGGATAGCACCTTGCCCGGCAAGAAGTATGGCCGGCTGGTGGACAATATCAACGTCTACGCCGAGCCGGACATGGACAGCCCCATCGTCCGCAACGCTGGCGACGGTTACCTGTGGCACAGCATCGAGGACACGGCCAACAACAGTGAAGAGGGCCGGCTGTGGTACATGATCGACCTCGGCGAGTGGGTGCGGGCTGAGGATATCAAGCTCGGCACGGTCTCTGAATTCAGTGGGGTTGAGGTTCGGACGCAGCCCCACCGGCCGTTCGGCTGGGTGCTGGTGGACTTCGAGTATAGCGAAGCCCCCGGCGCGGAACCTGGCCCCACCGCTATCAAGCTGCCGCGCTACACGCCGGTAGAGGTCTACGGCGCGGCCGTCGATGAAGAAGGCTGGATCTGGTACGACATCGGCCACGGCCGGTGGATGAAGCAAACCTACGTCAGCATCATCGACCTCAGCCCGCGCCCGGCCGAGGTTGGCCCGGACGAGTACTGGGTCGAGGTAGACCTGTATGAGCAGAACTTCGCCGCCTATGAGGGCGACCGCATGGTCTACGCCGGTCTCGTCTCCAGCGGCCTGAACCGCTGGCCGACCTACGAGGGCATCTACCAGGTGTGGGAGCGCCACCTGGCGACGATGATGACCGGCGCGGAGGGCAAGATCGACTACTACGTCAACGAGGACGTGCCCCATACGATGTACTTCAACGTCGATATCGCCCTCCACGGCGCGTACTGGCACGACCGCTTCGGCTATAAGCACAGCCACGGCTGCGTCAACATGCCCCCGCGCGATGCGGAGTGGATCTACTTCTGGTCAGAAAATGCGCCCAATGACCTGTGGGTCTGGGTTCATACGTCTGACCCGCATAACTACTTCAAGCAGACGGAGACGCAGGTCGAGTTTGAGGGGGCGGGGGAGTAGTAAGCAGTAAGCAGTGGTCAGTGGGTCAGTTAGAAATGAGCGCGCCGGGCATGTGTCCGGCGCGCTGTCGTAGTGTAGGGGCAGACCTGCGTGTCTGCCCGCCCCAGGGCGCACACGCAGGTTTGCCCCAGGATGCACACGCAAGTCTGCCTCAGGGCGCACACATAGGTGCGCCCCTACCAGGAGGAAAGGGACATGGCGGGAGCGAATTTCGACTTAACGGGGAAGGTAGCGCTGATTACGGGCGCGTCGCGGGGCATTGGTCAGGCCATCGCCGAGGCGTATGCCGCGGCCGGGGCGCGGGTGTCGCTGGCCAGCCGCAAACAGGCGGCGGTCGATGAGGTTGCGGCCATCATCCGCGAGCGCGGCGGCGAGGCGCTGGCCGTGGCCGCTCACACTGGCGAAGCGGCGGCCGTGACGGCGCTGGTCGAGCGGACGGTGACCGAGTATGGCGGCATCGACATCCTGGTCAACAACGCCGCCACCAACCCCCACTTTGGCCCCTTCCTGACGGCCGAGGAGAGCCATTGGGACAAAATCCTTGACGTGAACGTGAAGGGCTATTTCCGCGTGGCCCAGGCCTGC
>NZ_JAYRVJ010000442.1:0-11647 GCF_041918635.1 Promineifilum sp. (SeqCode) | reverse complement strand
GTGCAAATACTCAATGGCCTCGTCCAGCGACATGAGGCGCGGCGGCGGCAGGGCCTCGATGATCGCCTTGGGTGTGGCCCGGTGGCCGGTCAGGTTCTTCGTCCGGCAGACGTTGATGACCAAATCCTCGTCGCGGATGTGTTCGCCCACCACCTGGCCGCCGTAGACTTCATCGACGGATGGCCGCACGAAGAACGTTCCGCGCGCCGTCAGGTGCTCCAGCGCATAACCGCTGACCGGCCCGCTCTCCAGCGACACCAGTGAGCCGAGTTCGGTGTGCTCGATGTCGCCGGCATAGGGCAAATAGGCGTCGAACAGGGTGTGGAAGACGCCTGTGCCGCGCGTGGCCGTCAGGAAGGGCTGGCGGAAGCCCAGGATGCCGCGGGTGGGCACGCTGTACTCGGCGTAGACCGTGCCGTCCTCGTCATAGCGGATGTCGAGCATCCGGCCGCGTCGCTTGCCCAGCATCTCGGCTACCGCGCCCCAGTAGTCGTTCAGCGCCTCGACGTACACCTGCTCGAACGGCTCCTCGCGCCCGGCCGGCCCCTCGTGGAAAATAACCTCCGGCCGGCCGACGGCGAACTCGTACCCCTCGCGGCGCATCGTCTCGATGAGGATCGCCAGGTGCAACTCGCCCCGCCCCGACACCAGGAACTCGCCGGCCCGCTCCATCTCCTGCACGCGCAGAGCGACGTTGCTCTCCAGCTCGCGCATCAGCCGGTCGCGCAACTGGCGGCTGGTGACGTACTTGCCCTCGCGGCCGGCGAAGGGGCTGTCGTTGATGCGGAAGACCATGCGCACGGTGGGGTCTTCGACCTTGATGGGCGGCAACTGGTGGGGGTTATCGGGATCGGCCAGCGTGTCGCCAATGCCCACCTCGGGAATGCCGGCCACGGCCACGATGGTTCCGGCGCGCACCTCCGTCTGCTCTTGCCGTTGCAGGTCGCGGAAGGTATAGAGCTTGGTCATGCGCGCCGGCGACAGCTCCCCCTCGGCAGTGATGTGGGCTACGGGCTGGCCGGCGCGCAACACACCGGCCGTCAGCCGGCCGATGGCGATCTTGCCCACGTAGCTACTGTACTCCAGGGCGGTAACGAGCATCTGCGTGGGGCCATCGGGGTCAACGGTGGGCGGCGGGATGTGTTCCAGGATGGTATCGAACAGCGGGCGCAGGTCGGTGCCGAGTTCGGTGGAACTGAAACCGGCGCGCCCCTCAGTGGCCTTGGCGTAGAGCACGGGGAAGTGGGCCTGCTCCTCGGTCGCGCCCAGATCGATGAACAGGTCGAAGGCGGCGTTAACGGCGTGGTCGGGCCGGGCGGCCGGGCGGTCGATCTTGTTGACGACCAGGATAACCTTCAGCCCCTTGGCCAGCGCCTGGCGCAGCACGAAGCGCGTCTGGGCCATTGGCCCCTCGACGGCGTCCACCAGCAGCAGCGCGCCATCGACCATGTTCATGATGCGCTCCACCTCGCCGCCGAAGTCGGCGTGGCCGGGTGTGTCCACGATGTTGATCGTCACGCCCTTGTAGTCGATGCCCGTATTCTTGGCCAGGATGGTGATGCCGCGCTCGCGCTCCAGGTCGTTGGAGTCGAGAACGCGCTCGCCCATGGGCTGGTTTTGGCGGAAGGCGTTGGTCTGGCGCAGCATGCCGTCGACCAGCGTCGTCTTGCCGTGGTCGACGTGGGCGATGATGGCGATGTTGCGAATGTCTTGTCGTTGTATCATAGTCTTTGCCAAAAAAAGCCCGGCGGGTGGCCGGGCTTTTCTTTGTGTTCGATCAGTCTGAAACCGACTGGCAATTATACGTCGGGCGCGCACAGAAAACAAGGCGCGGTTGCCTTCCCCTCGCCCTCACACCTGACAGGTCTGCATTTAGTGCGGCGCCGTCATCTCTAGTTGGATATTATCGGGATCGCGGAAAGCCATCACGTAAATGCCCAGCCCAGGCCCCAGGTCTCTGATCTCGCCGCGGATAATGCCCTGCTCGTCGAAATAGGCCGCCGCCGCTTCCAGTTCGGCCCGGCTGCTGAGGCCGAAGCTGACGTGGTCGAGGCCGACACGGTTCTCGCTAAAGCGGTCGCCGGCCGGGATGGGCGCGGCCTGGTCAGAGGGCAGCGTCACGGCCAGGACAACGTGGCCGTTGCCCAGGATTCGGCGCGTCCCCCCTAGATCGAGCAGCACCTGGAACCCAAGATGCCGGGTGTAAAAGTCGGCGCTGCGCGCCACATCGGAAACGGTCAGAGTTACGTGGTGGACGGCGGTGATGGTGAATGGCTGGGTCATGATCCTCTCCTTAATCACTGGCCTATCACGGTGAAGCCTCCCCACCCGGCGCAAACTCTACATCACTCGCTCAACAGGCGCAACATCTCGCGGTAGAGCGCCCGTAGTTCATCCGATACACCCGGCGCATCGGCCAGCATCCAGGCCAAAGCCAGGTCGATATCGGGCAGCTTGGCCTCCGGCTCGGCCGGCCACAGCCAGGCAACGCGCAGCCGGAAGCCGGGCACGACGGTCGAGGCGTACACGCCATCGTCGCTAAGCGGCGCGGGGACGAAGCGCCCCTCGGCGTCGCGGACGTAGAAATCGGCTTGCTCCTGGTGGGGACGCGGATCGATGATCCAGTATTCGCCCACACCGGCCTGTTCGTATTCGCGGAACTTGTCGATCCGGTCAAGCGTCACGCTGCCGGGCGAGATGACCTCGACGACCAGATCGGGTGCGCCTTCAAATCGTCGTTCGGTCAGGCCCGACAATCGCGCTCGCCCGATGAACAGCACATCCGGCTCCCGTGAGGGGCCGCCCGGCCACAGCTTGACTTCCATCGGGGCGAGCAAGACCTCGCCCAGTTGCAGCCGAAAGACGTAGGCGCGTAACAGAGAGAGCAGGAAGGCTACGATCCTCTGGTGGCTCGGTGTTGTTGGCATATGTTCGATGATCTTCCCATCAACCCACTCGACAATGCGCCCGTCGTCAGGCAGGGCAAGATACTCCTCATAGGATAGGCGCTCTCGGTGGGCGTGTTTGTCCCTGACCAAAGGTACGCTCTCCATAGTTGTCCGTCCTACTCGTTCAGGAGCCGCACCATCTCCCGGTACAGCGCCCGCAACTCGTCCGATATGCCCGGCGCGTCGGCCAGCATCCAGGCCAGGACGTACTGGTGGTTTGGCAGCGGCGTCCGCCACAGCCAGGCGACGCGCAGCCGGAAGCCAGGCACGACGGCCGACGTATATACTCCGTTGTCGCTGATGGGCGCAGGAGCGAAATGCCCCTCGGCGTCGCGGACGTAGAAATCGGCTTGCTGCTGGTGAGGACGCGGGTCGATGATCCAGTATTCGCCCACGCCGGCCTGTTCGTACTCGCGAAACTTGGTCACGCGGTCGAGCGTGGCGCTGGCGGGGGAGATGGCTTCGACCACCAGGTCCGGCCCTCCGTCAAAACGCTGTGGGCCAAGGCGTGAGAGACGGTCGCGGCCGACGAAGACGATGTCCGGCTCGCGCGACGGCCCGCCCGGCCAAAGCTTGACCTCAACGGGCGCGTCCAACACCCGGCCAAGGCCTAAAAGGTTAACATAAAAACGAAGCAGAGCTTCGAGAAAGCCGATAACGTCCTGGTGAGCGATTGATGGCGGCATGTGTTCGACGATCTCCCCGTTGCTCCACTCAATAATGCGTCCGTCGTCGGGCAAGGCAAGATACTCCTCATAGGAGACCATCCGCCGCTTGACCTTTTCGCGCTGCTCGATTGCCGGAGCGTTCATGATCCACCTCTGGGGGTAGTATACCATACGATGTAGGGCGATTTGGCAAATCGCCCTACACCATACCGCTGTCGGTCTGTAGGGCGATCTGGCAAATCGCCCTACATGCAGTTCACGAGCGCGTGACGGGCAGGAAAAGCTTCCAATGCGTCGGCAAGGGGGAGAATTCGATCGCGCCGATATCGCACTCATCGGCCGAGGCAAGCCCGTCGCCATCCAGATTGCGGGCCACGTCGCGCTGGTCGGTCTGGCCGGCGCAGGCGGCGCTGGGGGCGGCATCGATGGCGAGGCTGCCGGCGGGCAGGGCGTGGGTCTGGGTTGGGCCGCCGTTGTCGCCCAGCACGGGGCTGAGGATATGCGCCGTCAGCACACCGGCCGGCGGCAAGAGATCGGTGGCCCCCGGCGTGAAGCCGACGATGCCCGACTGCCCGTTCGAACCAAAGAGATTGGTCCGGTTGACAGTCACGTTCTGGGCGCTGGCGCTATAGATTTGCGATCCGCTGGGCGCAGTGTTGCCCGTCACCAGCGCCCGTTCGGCCGTCAGCTTGAAGGGGTTGTAGAACGTGCTGCCGAGCCACAGACCGCCGCCTTTGTCCGCGGCGGTATTGTGGGTCACGGTCGCGTTCTTCAGGATGACCTCGCTGCCATAGCCCCGCACGCCACCGCCACTATAGGGCGTGCTGTTGCCCGAAACGGTGCTATTGTCCAGCGTCAATTGGCCGTCCTTGCTGTTCACGCCGCCACCCTCGTTGCCGCTCACCGTCGACCGCAGCACCACAACGACGCTCTCGTCGGCGCTAATACCCCCGCCCCGGCTATCGGCGATCGTGGAGTGAACGACCGTCGCCGTGCTCTCGTAGACGTAGAGCCCACCGCCAAACCCATTCTCGGCCGTGTTGCCGCTGATCAGACAGCGGCTGATGGTTACCTCGGCCCCGGTACGAATGGCGATGCCGCCGCCCTTCCAGTTCACGGTGTTGTCGCGAAACGTCGTGCCGGCGACCTCGCCGTGGCCGCCATCTATTAGCAGACCGGCCCCTATGTCGCTGGACGTGTTGGCGACGAACAGGCTATCGCTCACCGAAAAGTGGGCGGCGGCGCTGCGGACGGCCCCGCCGTCGTAGCCGTCGTTGCCCTCGAAGGCACTGCCGCTGATGGTCAGGCTGTCGCCGCCGGCGAATACGGCCGTACCGGTATTGTCGCGCATGACGCTATCGACGATCGTCAGCGCGCCCCGACTGCGAATGCCCCCACCGGCGTTGCCGCTCGAACGGCCACCCTCCAGCGTCACCTCCTTCAGCGTCAGCTTGCCCATCTCGCTAATGGCCATCAGGCGAAAGTTGTCGGCCCCGGCCGCGCGGCGGATGGTCGCGCCATGTCCCTCGATGGTGATTTCCGTGGTCACGACGGGCAGGCCGGTGCGATCCCATTGGTAATACTCGAATGAGGCCGGCACGTTGAAGAGGCCGCCCGCGGGCAGCACGATGGTATCCGCGCCGGACAGATTACCCTTCTCACAATCGGTATGGGCCCAGCCGCCGTTGGCGTTGATGATGGCCTCGACCAGTGAGCACTGGCCGTCGGCGGCGATGCCCACTGCGCCGTTATCGACAGTGATCGTCAGCGCCGACACGGGCGTCCGGCTAAGGGCCAGTAGCAGCGCGGCCGCGGCCACCGTCAACGCTAGTCGCCGGCGGAGCCGGCGGCGCTGGCGGCGCGGCAGAGCGCGCAGCCGTTGGTAGAAGTGAACGAAGCGTTCCCGGTAAGGCCCCACACGCAGCAGCAGGCCGGGCAGCCAGCGGGGCGGCGCAGCGCAGCGTGGGCTTTGTGAATCATAGGGGCAGGTCGTATCGAGATCGGCCATGGCTTCTCTCCTGGTCGGCGCGCCCCAAAAAGGCGCAGGGGGATATAGCCAGTATAAACCAGGCCGCCGCTTCGTCACAAGTGATGAATGTCACAAACGCCTGTAAGCGGCCTCGTGTGTAGTCAGGCGATGAATCGCCTGACTACGAACCAACGCAAAGCCGGGCCGCGGGGGCCGGCCCGGCTTTGCTAAGGAAACGGGGGTAGGCCCAGTCGACCAGACCCTACCCCAGACCCGACAGGTTGACGGACTCCGCTAGAAGCCTGCCAGGTCAGCTAAAGCATTTAGGGCGCGGCCACCTCCTCGCACAGGTAGTTGGCCGTCACACCGGTGATGGCCGCCGAATCGCCGCCCAGCTTGCCCAGGCCGTCGGTGTAGGCCGCAGGCGAGACGATGTCGATGACGATCTCGCCCGTCCTGGCCGGCACGTTCGCCAGGGTGAAGGACATGATATTCAGCAGGTTGCCCTTGTTGGGGCCGGTCGGCTTCTGCGTCTGCGAGATGCCGCCGGCGCTGACCGTCACGTAGACCGGTCGCGCGTCCTTGTCGTTGTCCACCAGCGCCAGTTCGACGTTGAAGGTCGTCGCCACCAGCGGGGCCGGGATGTCGATGACGATCCGCTTGGCCGGCGTCCAGCCCGAGGCTACGTCCCAATACACCTGCGAATCAGCCGTGTTGACGATCTCGAAGACGTTCACGTACTCCTGATTCGGGTTGGTGTAGGTCGGGTAGAGCACCATCGCCCGCGGGATGTGGCGCTTGGCGCCGCTGGTCTGCAAGAACCAGCGCCCGCGGATGTTGGCCGCCGGGTCCAGTTCCGTGCCGTACCAGAACACCGACCACATCTTGGGCGACGGGCTGGTCGGCGCGCCTAGCTCGACGAAGGAGTTGTTGGGGTAGGTGAAGCGCACGTACTTGACATGGCCCTCATCCTTGGCCGCCAACTGGCCGTAGAGGCCGACCAGGTTGGCCGCGTTGGGGATGACGATCTTGGCCTGCAGCTTATGCGTCTTGCCGTTGCCCATGCCGATGCCCAGGATGTCAGTCCACTCGTTGTCGATGGCTTCCGCCGGGCAACTGTTGACGATGGGTGGGGCAATGATGTTAACGACCGCGTCATCGTTGTCGCTCAGCGGATCGCCGTTGAAGCCCGTGCCGGCGCCGGTGACGATGTCGGTGTGGACGGCGCCGGCCGCGCCGTTCACGGTGGCCGTGAAGGTGCAGACGTAGGTTCCGCCCTGCGAAATCGTTTGCGGCACGGCGCAGGTCGTGGCCGTGATGCCATTGTGACCGGTCGTCGTGATGTTGCCGAACACGTTGTCGGTCAGGCTGCTCAGGGTCAACGCCCCGCCGCCGACGTTGTTGATGGTGACGGTGAAGATCACCGGGCCGCCAGGCGCGTAGAGCTGCGTCGGGTTGGCGTCCTTGATCACCTCAATGGCCGGGTCAGGGATGATTTCGACCTCGGTGTTGCCGTCGTCACACACGTCGGGGTTCTTCGTCGTGTCGCAGGCGGTAACCGTGTTCGTGTGGGTCGTGTTCGGGTTGCCCGTCACGGCAGCCGTGAAGGTACAGGTGTAGCTGCCCGTCAACGCCGGCAGGCTCACCGGCGGCGTCAGGTCACAGGTCGTGGCCGTGATGCCGTGGTGGCCGGTCGTCGTGATGTCGCCGTAGACGCTATCGACCAGGCTGTTGAGGCTCAGGGTGATAGTGCCCTTGTTCTCCACCAGGACGGTGAAGGTCACCAGGTCGCCGGAGGCCACAACCGTCTTGTCGGGCGTCTTGGTCACTTCCAGCAGCGGCGTCTGCACCGCCGGGACGGTCACACTGTCGTCATTGCTGGTCACCGTGGCCTGGCCGTGCTTGGCCGTGGCCGTGGCGACGTTGGTCACCTTGCCGGCGTCGAGGTCGGCCTGGGTCACCGTGTAGGTGGCCGTGCAGGTGAAGAAGTCGCCCGGGTTGAGCGGGTTCGGCGTCTGCTGGCACGTCACCGTGTTCGGCGCGCCGATCTTGTTGTCCGTGACCGCGTAGGGCGGCGTCAGGGAGACGTTGCCGCTGTTGGTCGCCTTGTAGGTGTAGGCGATGGTGTCGCCCACACTGTCGTAGTTGACCGTGGTCGTGTCTTTGTCCAGCGTCAGCGCCGGCGACTGCTGGATGGGGATATCCAGGTCGTCGGTATCCGGCGTCGTCTCGGCCGAGTCGGCCGTCACCACGTTGTGGAGCGTGCCGCCGGCGTTCATCTCGGCCTGCGTAACCGTGTGAGTGCAGGTGTAGACCCACGTCTCGGTCACTTGCAGCTTGCCGTCGTTGTTGGCGTCGCCAGCGATGCGCGCCGGAGCCGCGTCACACTTCGGGTCGCTGACCGTGACGTTGGTCAGGGTCACGTTACCGGTGTTCGTCACCGTGAACTGGTAGAGAACTGGCTGGCCGGCGGCGGTGATGAGCGCCGTGGTCGAGCTTTTCTCGACGTTCAGCCCCGGGTTGTAGCTGATCGGGATGTCGAGATCGTCGGTGTCGGGCGGCGTCTCATTCGAGTCAGCCGTCACAACGTTGTGCAGCTTCGGGTTCGGCCCCGTCGCCGCGTCCATCTCGGCCTGCGTTACCGTGTGGGTGCAGGTGAACGTCCACGTCTCCAGCAGCCCCAGCTTGCCGTCGTTGTTCGTGTCGCCCGTCGGCCCGGTCGGAGCCGCGTCACACTTCGGGTCGGACACGCTGACGCCGGTCAGGCTGACGTTACCGGTGTTGGTCACGTCGAAGGTGTAGACCACCTGCTGCCCGGCGGCGGTGATCAGCGTCGTTGTCGAGGACTTCTCGACGTTCAGCCCGGGTCTCTGTTGGATGGGAATGTCCAGGTCGTCGGTGGCCGGGTCGGTTTCGGTCGAGTCGGCCGTCACCATGTTGTGGAGCATCCCACCCGCGTCCATCTCGGCCTGCGCCACGGTGTGGATGCAGACGTAGACCCACGTCTCATTCAGGTCGAGCTTGCCGTCGTTATCCGTGTCGCCCGTCGGGCCGGTCGGCGGCAGGTCGCACTTCGGGTCGCTGACCGTGACGTTGGTCAGGGGCACGTTGCCGTTGTTGGTCACCGCGAACGTGTAATCGACCTGCTGGCCGGCGGCGGTGATGAGCGTCGTCGTCGAGGTCTTCGCCACGTTCAGGCCCGGCAGCCGATCCATCGTCACCGTAACGGTGTCGGTGTTGGACAGCACCGGGTTGGAGCCGTGCATGGCCGAAGCCTGGGCGACGTTGACCACCTCACCGGCGGTGATGTCGGCCTGGGTGACGGCGTAGGTCGCCGAGCAGGTGATGAACTGGCCGGGCATCAGCGGGTTCGGCGTCTGCGGGCAGTTCACTACGTTCGGGGCGACGATGTGGTCATCCGTAACGGCGTAGGGCGGCGTCAGGGGCACGTTGCCGCTGTTCGTGACCTTATAGCTGTAGACGATCGGATCGCCAACGCTGTCATAGCTCGCCGTGGTTGTCGTCTTATCCAGCGTCAAGGTCGGGTTCTGGATCGCAGGCACGGTCACGGTGTCCTGGTTGGAGGTCACCGTGTTCGCGCCGTGCTTGGCCGTGGCCGTGGCGTGGTTGACCACCTGACCGGCCGTGATGTCGGCCTGTGTGACCGTGTAGGTCGCAGTGCAGGTGAAGAACGCGCCGGGGTTCAGCGGGTTCGGCGTCTGATTGCACGTTACCGTCGTCTTGTCGTCGCTAACGGCATAGGGCGGCGTCAGCGCGACGTTGCCGCTGTTCGTCACCTTGTAGCTGTAGCTGATCGTGTCGCCGACCTGGTCGTAGTTGGCCGTGGTCGTCGTCTTGTCCAGGGTCAGGGCCGGGTTCTGTACCGCGGGAACGGTCACGGTGTCCTCGTTGGAGGTCACCGTGGTCGCGCCGCGCTTGGCCGTGGCCGTGGCGACGTTGACTACCGAGCCGGCGTTGAGGTCGGCCTGGGTGACAGTGTGGGTCGCCGTGCAAGTGAAGAAGGCGCCCGGGTTCAGCGGGTTCGGCGTCTGATTGCACGTTACCGTCGCCTTGTTGTCGCTGACGGCATAGGGCGGCGTCAGGGCTACGTTGCCGCTGTTGGTCACCTTGTAGGTATAGCTGATCGTGTCGCCGACCGCGTCATAGTTGGCCGTCGCGGTGTCCTTATCCAGCGTCAGGGCCGGGCCTTGCAGGGCCGGAACCGTTACCGTGTCCTCGTTGGAGGTGACGGTGTTCGCGCCGTGCTTGGCCGTGGCCGTGGCGACGTTGATCACCGAGCCGGCCTCGATGTCGGCCTGGGTGACGGTGTAGCTGGCCGTGCAGGTGAAGAAGCCGCCCGGGTTCAACGGGTTCGGCGTTTGATCGCACGTTACCGTCGCCTTATTGTCGGACACGGCATAGGGCGGCGTCAGCGTCACGTTGCCGCTGTTCGTCACCTTGTAGGTGTACTGGATGACGTCGCCGACGCCGTCATAGTTGATGGTCGGGGTGTCTTTGTCCAGCGACAGAGCCGGGTTCTGCACCGCCGGAACGGTCACGGTGTCCTCGTTGGAGGTCACCGTGGTCGTGCCGTACTTGGCCGTGGCCGTGGCGACGTTGACCACCGAGCCGGCGTTGAGGTCGGCCTGGGTCACGGTGTAGGTCGCGGTGCAGGTGATGTACGCGCCGGGGTTCAGCGGGTTCGGCGTCTGCGGGCAGCTCACCGCCGCTTTGTTATCGGCCACCGCGTAGGGCGGCGTCAGCGGCACGTTGCCGCTATTCGTCACCTTGTAGCTATAGCTGATCGTGTCGCCGACGGAGTCGAAGTCGGTCGTCGTCGTCGTCTTGTCCAGCGACACAGCCGGGGTCTGGATCGCCGGCACGGTCACCCTGTCCTCGTTGGAGGTGATGGTGTTCGCGCCGTGCTTGGCCGTCGCCGTGGCAACGTTCGTCACCGAGCCGGCGTTAATGTCGGCCTGGGTGATGGTGTAGCTGGCCGTGCAGGTGAAGAACTGGCCGGGCAACAGCGGGTTGGGCAGTTGCTGGCAGGTCACCGTCGCCTTATTGTCGCTGACGGCGTAGGGCGGCGTCAGCGAGACGTTGCCGCTGTTCGTCACCTTGTAGCTGTAGCTGATCACGTCACCGACACCGTCGTAGTTGACGGTCGCGGTATCCTTGTCCAGCGTCAGGGCCGGGCCTTGCAAAGCCGGGACGGTCACGGTGTCCTCGTTGGAGGTCACCGTGTTCTGGCCGTGCTTGGCCGTCGCCGTGGCCTTGTTGACCACCGAGCCGGCATTGAGGTCGGCCTGTGTGACCGTGTAGGTTGCCGTGCAGGTGAAGAACTGGCCGGGCAACAGCGGGGCCGGCGTCTGATTGCACGTCGCCGTCGTCTTGTTGTCAGACACGGCATAGGGCGGCGTCAGCGTCACGTTGCCGCTGTTGGTCACCTTGTAGGTGTAGGCGATGGTGTCGCCCACACTGTCGTAGTTGGCCGTCGTCGTGTCCTTGTCCAGCGACAGGGCCGGGTTCTGCACCGCGGGCACAGTCTCCGTGTCCTGGTTGGAGGTCACCGTGGTCGTGCCGTACTTGGCCGTGGCCGTGGCGACGTTGACCACCTGGCCGGCGTCGAGGTCGGCCTGGGTGACCACGTGGCTGGCCGTGCAGATGATGAACGCGCCCGGGTCCAGCGGATTCGGAATCTGCGGACACGTCGCCGTGGCCTTGTTGTCGCTAACGGCATAGGGCGGCGTCAACGGTACGTTGCCGCTATTCGTCACCTTGTAGCTGTAGCTAATCATGTCGCCGGCTTCGTCGTAGCTGGCCGTCGTCGTCGTCTTGTCCAGTGTCAGCGTCGGCTCCTGTACCCCGGTAACGGTCACCGTGTCCTGATTGGAGGTGACGGTGTTCGCGCCGTGTTTGGCCGTCGCCGTGGCGACGTTGGTTACCGAGCCGGCGGTGAGGTCGGCCTGGGTGACGATGTAAGTCGCCGTGCAGGTGATGAACTGGCCTACCGGTAGCGGGTTGGGCGTCTGCGGGCAGCTCACCGTCGCTTTGTTATCGGC
>NZ_JAYRVJ010000441.1:0-2133 GCF_041918635.1 Promineifilum sp. (SeqCode) | reverse complement strand
GTGACGCCCACCAGACAGTTATCGATGAACGAAGTCACCGCGTTGATGATGACGTCCATGCTCTGGAAGAGGTTGTAGGCGATGATGGGCATCATCACGTTCAGTTCCAGTTGGCCCGCCTGGCCGGCCATCAGCACGGTCAGGTCGTTGCCCAACACCTGAAACATGGCCATGTCCAGCATCTCGGCCAGCACCGGGTTGACCTTGCCGGGCATGATCGACGAGCCGGGCTGCACCGGGGGCAGGCGAATCTCGTCCAGGCCGGTCGTCGGGCCGGAGGCGAGCAGGCGGAAGTCGTTGGCGATGCGGATCAAGTCCTGGGCCAGCGTGCGCAGCGCGCCGCTGAAGTGCACCGGGTCGGCCATGCTCTGCATCGACTCGAACAGGTCGTCGCTCTCGTAGAGCGTCAGGCCCGACAGGCGGCTGAGCACCTGGATCATGCGCGGATGATATTCCACGTGGGCGTTGAGGCCCGTGCCGGTGGCCGTGCCGCCGATGCCCAGCCGCCGCAGCCCCTCGGCCGCCTCGCGAATCTTGGCCGCGTCCCGCTCGATGGCCCGCGCGTAGGCCCCGAATTCCTGGCCCAGCCGGACGGGCACGGCGTCTTGCAGGTGGGTGCGACCGCTCTTGACGATGCCGTCGAAGGCCCGCGCCTTGACGCGGAACTCGGCCGCCAGCCGCTCCAGCACGCCCAATAGCTCATCCAGCCGCCACAGCGCGCCAAGCCGGATGGCGGTGGGGATGGTGTCGTTGGTCGATTGGGCCATGTTCACGTGGTCGTTGGGGTTGATCGGCTTGCCCTTCTCGCCCAGGCCAAAGCCGAGGAGCTCGTTGGCCCGGTTGGCGATGACCTCGTTGATATTCATGTTGTGGCTGGTTCCCGCGCCGGCCTGAATGGGATCGACGACGAACTGGTCGGCGAAGCGCCCGGCCAGCACTTCGTCAGCGGCCTGGATGATGGCGTCGGCCATCTCCTCGCCGCCAACGGCGCGCCCGCCGGCTTCCTTGCCGGCGAACAGGCTCAGGTCGCGGTTCACCTCGGCCGCGGCGCGCTTGATCAGGGCCATGGACCAGACAAAGGCGGGGTAGGGGCGCAGGCCGGTGATGGGGAAGTTGTGGATGGCGCGCTGCGTTTGCGCCCCCCAATAGGCGTCGGCCGGCACGCGCACCTCGCCCAGTGAATCTTTCTCGATGCGATAGTCAGCTGTCATGGTTACTCCTCCAAGCAAAAAACCGAATTAACCAACCAGGGTCACAGGTTAGTTAATTCGGTTCAATTCGGATTCGCGCGCCGAATAGGCTCGGCGCCGGCCGGCGTGGGGCAAGGCCCTACTTACATCTTCAAGGCGTCGTAGCCAGGACCCTCGGAGAAGAAGGCGTAGTTGGCCGGGATGTCCTCGGTCAGATCGAGCACCTCGCCGCCCGCCAGTTGTTTGGCGTTGAGCAGCTTGACGTGGTGGCCGTCGATCTCGCCCTCGAAGGGCACGCCGTCCGGCAGTTGCTCTTTGGTGCCGCCGATCCAGACGCCGGCCGGGGCGACGAAATCGAAGGGCACTTCTTCTTCAGGGAAAATGGCCTCATAGGGGCACTCCGGCACGCACGCGCCGCAGTCGATACAAGTGTCGGGGTCGATGTATAGCAGGGGCCATTCCTCTTCCGGCTTGCCCAGAACCATGCATTCGACGGGACAGACCTCAACACAGGCGGTGTCGCGCAGGCAGAGGCGGGTGATGATGTGGGTCATTGCTCTCTCCTTAGAAACCTTTCCGACCGGGTCGTCTGGCGGTCCGGTGCGGGAGTCATATTATCGCTTCGCGGCCGCGTACTTTTCGGCCACGGCGTTCCAGTTTATCACATTCCACCAGGCGGCAATGTAATCCGGCCGGCGGTTTTGATAGTTGAGGTAGTAGGCATGCTCCCAAACGTCGAGGCCGAGAATGGGTGTGTTGCCCTCCATGAGGGGTGTGTCCTGGTTCGGCGTCGAGCCAACTACCAGGTTGCCGCTCTGGTCTACGTAGAGCCAGGCCCAGCCAGAGCCAAAGCGCGTCGCGCCCGCCTTGGCGAACTGCTCCTTGAAGGCCGCGAAACTGCCGAAGGCGTTGTCGATGGCCTCGGCCAGTTCGCCGGTCGGCT
>NZ_JAYRVJ010000440.1:0-3796 GCF_041918635.1 Promineifilum sp. (SeqCode) | reverse complement strand
GTCGTCGCCGGGCCAGACAGCCGCCCCGGCGAAACGGTCATCGAGGGCGCCGACCTGCCCCACTTCCTGCCCAGCGGCCGGGCGACCATCTTCCGCATCCTGGTCAGCGAACTGCTCGACGCCCGCCCGCGCGCCCGCGGCATCGTCGTCGCCGCGGACAAGGACGTGCTCCACGTCGCCCGCCGTTTCAAGTCGCGCCTCGAGTTCGTCCAGATCAAGCCGCCGCTGACCTATGACCAGGCCATCGACGGCCTGGCCGGCCGCCATCCCGGCCTCCTTATCGTCGATTGCCTCACCGCCGGCAACTTGCCGTCGTTGCTGGCCGCGGCGCGCCATACCCTGGTGGTCACGCAACTGGACACCGTCTATCACGCCGGAGCCGTCGCCCGCTACCTGCGCGATCTGGGCACGCCAGTCGGCGACCTGGAGCCGCTGCGCTGGGTGCTCAGCGTCCAACGGCTGCCGATGCTCTGCCCCATCTGCCGGCAGGCCGCGACCGTCTCCATTGAGCAGTTGGCCCAACTGGAATCGCTCGCCCGGCGCTATCCGGCGCTGGCCGCGCTGGAAGTGGCCGCCGGCGCTGGGGCCGGTTCGCCCGCGCCCGTCGGGGCCTACTTCGCCCCCGGCCGCTGCGACCAGTGTAAGAGGACGGGCCGGCAAGGGGACGTGGCCGTCTTCGACTTTCTGCGCGTCGAACCAGGCGCGTCGCCGTGGGAACAGCCGAGCGCCCTGCCGATGGCCGGCTACGTCTGGATGATGGCCCAGCGCGGCCAGCTGTCTCTGCTCGACGCGCTGGAGTTCGAGAGCGAACAGCTGCGCCGCACCTATAGCCTGCTCATGCGCCGCGAGCGCCAGCTGATTGAGACCGAAGCAGCGCTGGAGCGCAAGACGGTCGAACTTGACACGGCCAACCGTCTGCTCAACCGGCGCACGCGCGAACTCGTCTCGCTGGAAGGTATCGGCCAGGCCCTCATCACCTGGAACGACCTGAGCGAGTTGGGCGGCCATGTGCTGCGCGCCGCGCTAGAGCTTTCCAAGGCCGACCGGGGCGTGCTCTACTACGTCCGCTCGGCCGAGTGGGCGCAGGTGTTGGCTGCCCACGGCTGGCGCGAGGCGGAGGTTGGCGTTGGCATGGCGCGCGCCGTCGTCTATGAGGGACTGTCGGAGCGGGAGCCGTTGAGCTTTGTCGGCCGTCCGCCAGGCGTCCCGGTGGCCGCCGACAGCCCGCTGTTGCGCGCCGGGCTGGCCGTGCCGCTGGTCGCCCACGGCATCCCGGCCGGGCTGATGCTCGTTCAGTCCACGCGCAAGTCGCGCTTCACGCAGGGCGAGGTGGCTATCCTGCAAACGTTGGCCGGCTACGCCGCCGTCGCCATGCAGCGCGCCGGACTGGTGGAACAACTGCGCGGCAAGATTGAGGCGCTGGAGGAGGCGCAGGAGAATCTGGCTCAGAAGGAGCGGTTGGAGAGCGAACTGGAACTGGCGCGCCAGGTGCAGTTGAGCATGCTGCCGCGCACCTTCCCGCGCACGCCCGGCCTGACCTTCGCCGCCAGCTACGCCCCCGCCCGCCAGGTGGGCGGCGACTTCTACGACGTGATCCGGCTGGGCGGCGACCGGGTGGGGCTGGTCATCGCCGACGTGTCGGACAAGGGTATGCCGGCGGCGCTCTACATGGCGCTCTCCCGCAGCCTCATCCTGGCCGCGGCGCGGCAGTTCGACTCGCCGGCCGAGGCGCTGACCAGCGTCAACCAACTACTGCTGGAGTTGGGCGAGCAAGACATGTTCGTCACCGTCTTCTATGGCGTGCTCGACCGGAGCGGCTGCTGTCTCACCTACGCCCGCGCGGGACACGACCGGCCGTTGCTCTTGCGCGACGGGACGGCGCAACTGCTCGGCGGGCGGGGCATGGCGTTGGGGCTGTTCGAGGCGGGGCTCTTCACCGTGACGCAGGAGTCGCTGGACTTGCAATCTGGCGACCGGCTGATGCTCTACACCGACGGCCTGAGCGACGTGGTCAACGGCGACGGCGAGATGCTGGATGCCGAGCGGCTGATCGAGCTGGCCTTGACCCACGCCGCGCGGCCGCCGGCCGAGTTCTGCCGCGCCCTCTTCGACGATCTGGCCGCCTACCAGGGCGACGCGCCGCAGTTTGATGATATGGCGTTGGTGGTGGTGGCGGTGGAGTAAGCTTCCTCAATGCCGCCCAAAAAACTCCACCGTCCGCTCCATAAACAACACGTCGCCATCCCCCCGGAACGTGTGCGGCTGAAGCTGGTAGAAGTGACACTCCGGCGCGTACGAGATTTCACCGGCCGAACTCAGGGCTTCCAACACGTCGCATAACTCGACCGACCACGCCACCGGAACCACGTCGTCCGCCTCGCTGTGGTGGACGGCCACCGCCGCCTCCACCCGCCCCAGGTTTTCCAACGGCGAGATAGCCGCCAGCGTCTCCGGCGGCGCGCCCAACTCGAACCGCGCCCGCTCGCTGCCCGCCCACTCCCGGATGCGGCCGTAGTTCTTCGTCTCGTCGCCGCTCATGGAGCCGTAGAGCACGGCCGCGCGCAGGTAGGGCGCGTTGTTGGCCGTAATGACCCGCAGCGCCACCCCGCCGCCCATACTGTGCCCCCACAGATTGATATCGTCGGCGTTGGCCCGGCGCAGCGTGCCCAGCGGGTCCTGGCTCTGTTCGCGGATGATGGCGATCAGGTTCAGTACGTCAATGGCGTAGCCGATGCGATAGGGGTCAGGCCCGCTGTCGGACGGCGGGTAGTTGCGGAAGTTGGGGTGGATGACGAAGTAGCCCGCCTCGGCCAGGTAGTCGGCGTAGCGGCGCGTGTAGGGCACAACCTCGTACTCGTCCGGGTCGATGTAGCCGTGGAGCACCAGCGCCACCGGGAAGTTATCTCCCTCATGGGGCACGTTCATGAAGCCGTAGATGGTCAGGTCGTCGCTGGGGTACTGGATCAGGTAGCGGGTGAATGAGTCGGTCGTCTCCAACGTATCGACAATCTCCAGCAGCCCGCCACCATAGGGCCGCGCCGCCAGCGCCTCGATGGTCAACTCGGCGTAGGGGTCAGGCGTCGGGCTGGGCGCGGTTGTGGGTGTAGGCGCAATCGTTGGCGGAATGGTCGGCGTTGCCTCGACCGTGGAGATAGCAGTCATCGGTTCTTCAGGGACCTGGGTGATGACAGCCGTTGCTGTCCCTATCGTCTGTAGTTCGCTGACGGCTGTAGCCACCGCCGGGCTTGCCGCTATGCGAATCCCCGCCTCGCCCAACTGGTCACAAGCCGTCAAAAATCCAAACGCAGCCACCAGCACCCACAAGACGCAGCGATTGGTGTGCTTCATTCGTACCGTTAGCCGGTCGCCTGACCCTCGCCCCCGCCGTCGTCGGTCTCATCCTCCGGCACCCGCCGCAGGGCGAACATTGTCACGTCGTCAAACGCCTCCGCGCCGGCGGTGTGTTCGCGCACGGCCTTTTCCACTGCCGCCAGCGCCTCTGTGGCCGTATGGCCGGCTCGCAGCAGCGCGGTAACCCGCGCCAGCCCCAACTCTTCGGCTGCCGGATCGCGCGCCTCGGTCACGCCGTCGGTGTAGGCGAATAGCAGGTCATCGACGGCCAACCGCGTCTCGGCCAGCCAGTAGGCGGGCTGAACGAGCAGTCCAATGGCCGGGCCGGTCGGCGGCAACTGTTCGCGCACCACGCGCCCATCCTGCCGCGCCCGGCCCAACACCAGCGGCGGGTTGTGGCCGGCGTTGACGTACAGCAAGCGGCCCGTCGCCGGATCCAGCACGG
>NZ_JAYRVJ010000439.1:0-2766 GCF_041918635.1 Promineifilum sp. (SeqCode) | reverse complement strand
GCCCCCGACCCGCCGTCTATTTATCGCGGCAAGCTGGGCGTGGCCAAGCAGGCGGCGTGGTCGCGGCCGTTGCCGCTGAGCGAGATCAAGGCGATGCGCCGGGCCACGGGGGCGACGATCAACGATCTGATGACGGCCGCCGTCACCGGCGGCCTGCGGCGCTAT
This sequence comes from Promineifilum sp. (SeqCode), assembly GCF_041918635.1. NCBI lineage: Bacteria > Bacillati > Chloroflexota > Ardenticatenia > Promineifilales (SeqCode) > Promineifilaceae (SeqCode) > Promineifilum (SeqCode) > Promineifilum sp. (SeqCode). The sequence continues at coordinate 2,601 of NZ_JAYRVJ010000439.1, read as the reverse complement.
CTGGAAGCGCATGGCGAGCCGGCGGTTGACTTCCGCGCCGCCGTGCCGGTCAACCTGCGCGGGCCGGACGAGATGGGGGAACTGGGCAACAAATTCGGCCTGGTCTTCCTGGATTTGCCTGTCAGCGCGGTGAACGTGCGCGACCGGCTGGCGCTCATTCGCTACCGGATGGAGGCGTTGAAGCACAGCCAGGAAGCGCCGGTCTCGCTCGACGTGCTGGCGGCCATCGGCTTCTCGCCGCAACTGCTCCAGGAGATGGTGGTGCGCATCATCGGGGCCAAAGCGACGGCCGTGTTGACCAACGTGCCCGGCCCGCCCATTCCCCTCTATCTGGCCGGGCAGCCCATTGACACGCTGATGTTCTGGGTTCCGCAGAGCGGGCGGTTGGGGCTGGGGATCAGCATCCTCAGCTATGCCGGCAACGTCTTCCTGGGCATAGCCACCGACGCCGGCCTGGTGCCCGACCCGGATGAGATCATGTTGGGGTTTTATGCGGAGTATGACGAGTTGTTGGAATTAGTCTGATATATCTCACGCAAAGACGCAAAGAACGCAAAGCTCAGAACAATTCTGGGCTTTGCGTCTTTGCGTGAGAGTCCTTTTCGCTTAAGCGGTGGACGATAGTCTAAGGATGATCCCCTCATTCCCTGCCAATACAAACTCGCCGATCGCTGCTGTTCCGACGCGCGCCGGGTCGGTGCTAAGGGCAAGCGACGCTGCGCCGCCCCCCACGGCCGCCCGCAGGTCGAGCGTCCGCGCCGTCCCGCCGAGGTTGAGCACCATCAGGAAACCGTCACGCCCCGGCGCCACGCGGCGGTAGGCGAGCACGTCCTCGACGCCCAGAGCGACCCCTTCATACGCCCCCCGATTCAGCGCCGGCTCGGCCCGCCGCAGCGCGGTCAGGGCGCGATAGAAGCTCAGCATCGAAGCCGGGTCGCTGTCCTGCGCGGCCACGTTGCGCTCGTGGGCGTCGGCGGCCAGCGGCAGCCAGGGCGTGACCCCCAGCGGCGTGAAGCCGGCGTTGGGCGAGCCGTCCCACTGCATCGGCGTGCGCTCCGGGTCGCGGCCCCACAGTTCGAATAGTTCCGGCTGTTGCCGCGCGGCCGGATCCATGCACTGCTCAAACGGGATGGGCACGTCCTCCATGCCGATCTCGTCGCCGTAATAGCAGGTCGGCGTACCGCGCAGCGTCAGGAGGAGCATCTGGGCCACGCGGGCCTGGGCCTGGCCGACGCGGCTGGCGATGCGGTGCTGATCGTGGTTGCCCAAGACCCAGTTGGGCCAGCCATCGGCCGGCAGCGCGGCCTCATAGTCGCGGACGTACTCGCCGATGAGCCGCGCGTCCCAGGGCATGGTGATCAGCCGGAAGTTGAACGGCATGTGGCACTCGTCGCCGTCGCCGTAGTAGGTCACGAGTTCGTCGATGGGCAGGTAAATCTCGCCGACCATCATGCGCTCGTCGTACTCGTCCAGCACGGCGCGCATCTGGCGAATGAGATCGTGGACGCCCTCGACGCCGGCGGTGTGGACGTGGCGCAGGCGGTCGAACGGCCGCGCGTCTGGCCCGGCGTCGGGGTTGGGCGGCTCGTCGCGCAACTGCTCATCCTTCATCATCAGCCAGATCACGTCCACCCGGAAGCCATCCACGCCTCGATCGAGCCAGAAGCGCATGTTGTCGAGCATGGCCGGCAACACCTCGGGATGGCGATAGTTCAGTTCCGGCTGGCTGCGGTGGAACTGGTGCATGTAGAATTGGCCGGTGTGGGGGTCATACGTCCAGGCGTCGCCGCCGAAGTGGCTCTGCCAGTTGTTGGGCAGGCGCGTCTCGGGCGGGCCGTCGCCGGGGGTGGGGTCGGCCCAGATGTAGTAGTCGCGCTTGGGGTTGTCGCGGCTGCTGCGGCTCTCCACAAACCAGGCGTGCTCCTCGGAGGTGTGGTTGGGGACGAGGTCGAGGATGACGCGGAGGCCGCGCTCATGGGCTTCGGCCAGGAGCGTATCGAAGTCCTCCAGCGTGCCGAACATGGGGTGGACGTCGCAGTAGTCAGCCACGTCGTAGCCAAAGTCGTGCATCGGCGACGGGAAGATCGGCGACAGCCAGATGGCGTCAACGTGGATCGATTGCAGGTAGTCGAGCCGCCGGCGGACGCCGTTCAGGTCGCCCACGCCGTCGGCGTTGCTGTCCTGGAAGGAACGCGGGTAGATTTGGTAGATGATGCCGGTTTGCCACCAGTGCATGGGTGTCTCCTCAGTCAGTGTGTGACGGAACTTTCTTGGGCAGTGGGCGGGCTCTGCACGCGAAAGGTGGGTGGTTGATAGTCGCTCGGCAAGAAGTCGGGCGGCAGGGTGACGGCGTTGCCATCGCGCAGGGCTGAGTAGGCCGGCGACATCAGCTCGATGCCGGCGGCGGCGAAGCGATTCTGGATGTGCTGGTGCAACTCCGAGTTCAGCCGGGGCAGCAGCTCCGGTTGGCGCGTGAAGGCGTTGAGCTGGTAGCTGACGTTGTAGTCATTGAGACTCGTTTGCAGCACGAAGGGCGCGGGCGTCTTCAAGACGTGTTGAGTGTCCCGCGCCGCGGCGATCAGTAGTTCATGAACCTGTTGC
>NZ_JAYRVJ010000438.1:0-10348 GCF_041918635.1 Promineifilum sp. (SeqCode) | reverse complement strand
TGGGTGGCTGCCAGCCGGGCAAGTGCTCTTCCAGAAAGCGGGTGCTTAGCGCGCCCGCGTCCCTGAACGCCGGGTGGGCCAGGATGGCCCGCAGGTAGGTCTGATTGGTGGTCAGCCCGAGCAGAATGGTGCGGTGCAGCGCGTCATCCAGGCGGCGCAGCGCGTCCGCTCGCGTCGGGCCGTGGGCGATGATCTTGGCCAGCAGCGGATCGTAGTGAACGGTGACGCTATCGCCGGCGCGGATGCCGCCATCCACGCGGACGCCCTCGCCGGCCGCCGGCCGCCACGCCAGAACCTCGCCGGTGACGGGCAGGAAGTCGTTGGCCGGGTCTTCGGCGTAGAGGCGCGCCTCGATGGCGTGGCCGGCCGGCGCGAGATCGGCCTGCGTCCAGGGCAGCGCCTCCCCTTCGGCCACGCGGATCTGCCACTCCACCAGGTCGAGGCCGGTCACGAACTCGGTCACCGGGTGCTCGACCTGCAAGCGGGTGTTCATCTCCAGGAAGTAGAAGCGCCCTGTCTCGTCCAGCAGGAATTCGACCGTGCCCGCGCCGGTATAGCCGATGGCCGCCGCCAGGGCCACAGCCGCCGCGCCCATCTCCGCCCGCAGCGCGGCATTGACGGCGGGCGAGGGCGACTCCTCGATCACCTTCTGGTGGCGGCGCTGCACCGAGCACTCCCGCTCGCCCAGATGCAGCACGCGACCGTGGCTGTCGCCGAACACCTGTATCTCCACGTGCCGCGGGCGGAGCAGGGCGCGCTCCAATAGTAGGTCGCCGGAGCCGAAGGCGGCGCTCGCCTCGCGCCGCGCGGCGGCCAGCGCGTCCGGTAAGTCAGCCGGCGCGCTCACCAGCCGCATGCCCTTGCCGCCGCCGCCCGCTGTGGCCTTGACCATGATCGGGTAGCCAATGCGTTCGGCTTCATGTTTAAAGGCTTCGTCTGTCTGGGCGGGGCCGTCGTAGCCGGGGATGACCGGTAGGCCCAGGCGGCCAGCCAAGACGCGGGCGGCGCGTTTGTCGCCCATGGCGGCGATGGCCTCGGCCGGCGGGCCGACGAAGATCAGTCCCGCGTCGACGCAGGCGCGGGCAAAGGCGGCGTTCTCGGCCAGGAAGCCATAGCCGGGGTGGATGGCGTCGACGCCGGCCCGGCGCGCCGCGGCCAGCATGGCTGGAACGTTGAGGTACGAGTCGGCCGCCGGCGCAGGGCCGAGGCGCACGGCGGCGTCGGCCTCCGCGACGTGGAGGCTGTGGGCGTCGGCGTCGGAGTAAACGGCCACGGCCCGAATGCCCAGTCGCCGGCAGGCGCGGATGACGCGCCGGGCGATTTCGCCGCGGTTGGCAATGAGGAGAGAGTTAAAGCGGCAGATACTCAACGTGGTTCTCAAATTCCTCGGAAGTACAGGTGGCGGCAATGAGGATAATGTCCTCAATAAGCTGGCCGATGGGGGCGGATTGTGGGACTTCAATGATGCCCACCAGCGACTCACCTGAGCGCATACGCTCGAAAGCGTGTCCGGTCATTGTGCTGACGTCGTGGGTCAGCAGAATACGGTTGTTTCGGGTTGCCCAATCGAGAATGGCCGGGTCTGATGCGCCGGCCAGAGGGGTGTCCTGGGCGCGGATCACGTCCAGATCGGGTTGTCGGCGCAGGAGGCCGCGCACGATGCGGTTGTTGAAGTCTTCATCGGCCAGAAACCTGAGCATGGGCAGCGCGCAGACAGGGTATTAGCGGTTTTGTTGCTGCATGGCCTCTCGTCGCTCCAGGAGAAGTTGTCGAAAAGCCTGGTACTCCGGCCTGGCTTCGATCTCCTGCCGCACGACGTTGGCCTCTTTGGCGCGTTCGGCGATGTATTCATCGACCTCTGCCCGATTACCCAGGTAGTAAGCGATGACGGCATACACGTTGCTCAGATCGAGGGCCGGATATTGGGACACGATCTCTTCGGCCGAGTAGCCCTCGTTGAACGCATACACGACGGTATCCAGCCGAACGCGCGTCTGGCCGACACGGATCACGCCATCATCCGTCATTGAAAGAGGAACCGCCATTGTCGGAGCCAGAATCATTTTGTACCTCGGCCGCTCAGAGTAGCCACATGTACCCATCATTATAGCACGCAGTGCTGTGTGGGCGGGCTCTTTTAGCGAACAGTCCAACTACTGAAGTAGCACCGGGTGGAGCACAGCTAGATCGACCCCACAAACGTATGCCCCACCAACCCATCCTCCCGCGCGAACATGCCCATCAGCCACACGCGCCGGACGGTCAGGAAGGGGGCGATGGCGGCGTGTTCCGCGTCGGCCAGCGGCCGAACGGCGTAGTAGCCGGCAAAGAACGCCTCCGAGCGCTCGGCCGGGGCGTGCATCAGGTTGGCATTGGAGAGGAATGAGGCGATGTCGTAGGCGCGCCAGCCCGGCCCGCACAGGTCGAAGTTGAAGAAGGTCGGTTCGTTCGTCTCGTTGAAGTAGACGCTGCTCTGGTGGAAGTCGCCGCCGATTGGCCCCCAACTGTCGGGCGCGGGCGCACTCCGGCCGAGCAACTGCTCGAGTTCCTGGCGCGCCTCCTCGGCCGCCGTCAGCACCAGATCGACGTTGGCCGCCCGTTCGTCCGTCCAGTTGTGCCGGATGCGCTCCAGGGGCCGGTCGAGCAGGTAGGCCAGGTCAAGCGGCTTGCGGACGTGAGTAGGGGTGTAGTCGTTGGAGGCGACGTGAATCCGCGCCATCCACTCGCCCATCAGATAGAGTTGATCCAGATCTTTCAAGGCCAGCGCGTCGCCATGGGCCAGGCTGAACAGGGCGTAGTAGCGCACGCCTTCGGGCGCATCGAGCCGGCCTAGATAGCCGCCGTCGCGGCGCTGGATCGGATAGGAGACGGGTAGACCGCGCCCCTTGAGAAAGTTCAACCAATCTAGTTCGTACAAGTAGTCAGATTCCACCCGCCGGAAGCGGTCGCCCTGCTGGTAGATGCGGAAGGCGTATTGGACGCCGTCGCCGGTGGTCACCAGATAGTGATCGTTGTCCTGGGTGCGCAACAGCTTGCTGAACAGCCGCGCCGTGATCGGCCGGGCGCAGTCGTACTCCTCGGCGATCAGATCGGCCGCCGATTCGGCGGCGATAAATGAGCGGGCGATGCGTACTTGGTTGGTCATTCGCGTACTCCGGTCGGTTAGTCGTCGGTTAGTTGTTAGTTCCTAGTTGTTTGTCGTTGGTCGTTTATCGTTGGTTGCCGTCCTGTAGGCCACGGTAGCCGTTGGAGCGGGCAGCTTCTCCCTGCTCCCCTGCTCCCCCGCTCCTCTGCGCCTCACCGTCCAGGGAGTATATTCTCATACTTGGCGATAATCCCCAACATGATCTCGTCCGCGCCGCCGCCGATGGACAACAGCCGGGCGTCGCGGAAGTAGCGGGCCATGGGGTACTCCTCGACGTAGCCCATGCCGCCGTGGAACTGGACGCAGGTGTCGGCTACCTCGCGCGCCAGCCGGCCGGCCTTCAGCTTGGCCATCGAGACCTCCTTGGTCACATCCTCGCCGGCCACCAGCAGCCGCACGCAGTGGTAGTTCAACTGGCGCAGCGCTTCGACCTCGGTCAGCAGCTCGCACAGACGGAAGTGGATGTACTGGTTGTCGATCAGGGGCCGGCCAAAGGTGTGCCGCTCGCGGCAGTAGGCGATGGTCATGCGGATGATCTTGTCCATCCCAGCCGTGCTCATCAGCGACCCGGCCAGCCGTTCCTTCTGGAACTGCTTCATTTGCAGGATGAAACCCATACCCTCTTCGCCGATGCGATTGGCCTGGGGCACGCGCATGTCCTCGAAGGTCAGAATAGCCGTGTCGCTGGCGTGGTTGCCCATCTTCTCCAGCTTGCGGCTGACGTGGAAGCCGGGCGTGTCGGTGGGCACGACGATGAGTGACATGCCCCGGAAGCCGCGCTGACCGCTGGTGCGGGTCAGCAGGGTCACGAAGTCGGCCTGGGTGCCGTTGGTGATCCACATCTTGGAGCCGTTGATGACGTAGTCGTCCCCATCCGCCACGGCCCGCGTGCGGATGGCGGCCACGTCGGAGCCGGCGTCAGGCTCGCTGACGCCGATGGCCGCCACCTGATCGCCGGCGATGGCCGGAACCAGGAAGCGGCGCTTCAGGTCGTCGCTGCCGAACTCGGCCAGGGCGGGCGTGGCCATGTCGGTGTGGACGGCGATGCCCATCGGCACGGCGGCGCAGTCGGCCCGGCCCAATTCTTCCAGCAGAACGGCGCTATACCAGTAGTCCACCCCACCGCCGCCGTACTCCTCCGGGTAATTCAGCCCCAGCAGGCCGAGGTTGCCCATCTTCTTGAGCACGTCGCGGGCCGGCCAGATGCGCGCCGCTTCCCACTCCTCGACGTGGGGGTTAATCTCCGTCTCCACAAACCGGCGCACCGTCCGCCGGAAGGCCTCGTGTTCCTCTGTGAAGTAGCTAAACATCGAATACTCCCAGAAATCATCCGCAGATTTCGCAGATTACGCAGATTTTAGAAAGTATCTCTCAAAATCTGCGTAATCTGCGAAATCTGCGGATGATTCCTCTTAACTCCTAAATCCTCGAATGGTCGCGGACCAGCCGGCGTCGTTGATGCCCGGTTCGTAAGGCAGGTAGTAGCTAACCCGGTCGAGCAAGTCGCCATAGCGGGCGCGGATGAGACCGGGCAGCGCCGCCCACGAGCCGGTGACGGCGAACGTGTCGAGCATCTCGTCGCTGATCCGGCCGGGCATCTCGTCCCACCGGCCGGCGCGGGCCAGTTGGCCCAATTCCTCTGACGCGCCCTCCCAGCCGTGCAACGCGAGCACTGAGCGGTAGGCGGGCGTGCTCATGTAGAAGGAAAGTTGCTGCCGCACGTGGCCCTCGGCCGTCCGCGCCTCATCCGGGTCGTCGGTGGGGATGGCGAAGACGGAGGTGTTGACGGTGAAATCGGCCCGCGTCCGGCCGCTCTTGGCCAGCCCGGCCTCGATCTCCGGCAGGGCCAGCTCGCGCAGGTACTTCACCGTGTGCAGGGCGTGGATGTGGACGCCCTCGCAGTGCGACCCGGCCAGGCGGAGCATCTGTTCATTGACGGCGGCGATGTAGATGGGCGGCGGCGGGTAGTCGATAGGGCCGGGGTTGAAGAAGGGGGTCATCAGCATCAGCTTGAAGAACTCCCCGGCATAGTCGAGCGGCGCGCCCGTCTGCCAGCAGTGCCAGAAAGCGCGGATGGCCTCGATCGTCTCGCGCATCTTCTTGATCGGCTTCTCCCACTTGACGCCGAAGCGCAGCACGTTGTGGGCCTTCACCTGCGCGCCCAGGCCGAGCACGAAGCGCCCCCGTGAGAAACGCTGCAAGTCCCAGGCGGTGTAGGCCAGGATGGCCGGGCTGCGCGGGAAGGCGACGGCGATAGCCGTGCCTAGCGTCATCTGCCGGCTGTGCTCGGCGGCCAGCGCCAGATTGAGGAAGGGGTCGCTGGCCGTCTCGGCCACCCAGAAGCCGTCGAAGCCGAGCGCCTCGGCTGCGGCGGCGTAGGTTGGCATCTGCTCCAGTTGGGGCTGCAAGAACGAAACGTCGATCTTCATGATAGGCTCCCCCTATGCCGGCGGTTCAAACCGCCGTTTCGAGTTGGCGGCCGAGCGCGCCGATGTCGTCGCGGACGGCTAACACGCCGGCCGGCGACAAATGTGCCCACGGCGCGTAGAAGTAGGCGTCGGTTTGCGCCTCGACCGTCGCGCGGACGGCGCGACCGTCATCGGTCAATTGCCAACCGGATTCACTCTGGCTGATCCAGCCCCTGGCGCGGAGTTCCTCCAGCGCGGCGGCGTAGTCGGTGGCGCTGTAGCCGCGGTAGGGCAGGGCCTCGAACAGCGCGTCAGCCGTCGGCGCGCCGCCCGCGACCAGGCTGAACGCCTCCCAGACATATCCCTCGACGCCCAGGCCGCGCCAGGAGGCCATGTGGCAGTCGTCGCGGAAGGCGTTGAAGTCGGCGACGTACTGGAACAGACATTCGGCGGCCGACGCGTCGTCGGCTGGGGCGCGGCGGCGCGAGTGGGTCAATGACCACGTCCCCGGCGGGTCGCCGGACAGCAGGCTGCGGTCGAGGAGATCGCGCAGGCGGCGCTCTAAGCGAGTCAGCGGCTCGGCCGGCAGGCGGAGCGCCGCCAACCGGCGCGCGCGGTTAGCGCGGATGCGGTCGAGCGCCGCGCGCCCTTCGAAACGCAGGAAGTACTCGTCGCCGCGCCGGTCAAACCACTTCTCGGCGGCCATCACCTCGAGCAAGGCCGCGACGATGCGCTCGGAGGCGTAGATATCGCGGACGCGCAGGCGCTCGACCGTCAGTGGTTCGGGGTCGAACTCGGCGGCCTGGATGAGGAACCAGGCCGGACTTTCGGCTTGCCCGGCCTGTAGCTGCAAGATGGCGGGAGGAGGGGCAGCGGACTCGGCCGCAGCGGCAGTGGTCATGGCCCCGGCGAACGCGCCCCACAACGATTGAATCAGGTCATAGAGTTCAGCGTTCAACATGGCCTTCTCGTGGGCGCGCCCTGCCCGGTTTGTACGGCGGGCCTACAGCACGATCACGCCGGCCACGATGGACAGCACCAGGGCGATGATGCCGCAGGCGGCCAGAATGGCGATCATGATGGCGATGGGCAGGATGATGCTCGGCGCGTTTTCAGGATCCATAAGGGTGTGCTCCGTTTAGTGGATATGGGCGGATTGTACTCGGGATCGCCTGAGGTGCAACGCGCTTCGCAAGTGCTTCGCACCTGAACCCCTGATGAGACAACCGCCCGTCCACCTTGGTCATTTCACTCATACCAGATAGTATATAAGTCAATCGTCTCCTGCTCGTTACGAAACTCACGGCCTTGACTGGGAAAGTGGCGTCGAGCGTTACGAATCTCGACTTGCATCTAGGCATAAAGGAATAGATAATTTCCACCAGTCTGTAAGGGCATTTGTAAGGTTCCATGTTATAATGTGCATTAGGGCCGTCTGTGTGCTGTTGACGTGCCCTTTTAGCCCCGTTGGCCGCGTCGCGCAACCCAATGCTTCTCCCGATTGGGCCGCTTGGCGGCGAACAGGGTATGGTCCAATTCCCAACATCTTTTTGTGTAGTGGAGGATGCATCTCTATGAACCTGCGTACGTTGCGTCGTTTCCTGCCTCTGGCGCTCCTGGCCCTTGCGATGGTGATGCTCGTCGTCGCCATCGGCCCGGCCGCGGCCGCGCCCGCCCCCAATGCCAGATTGGTGGACATCCAAATCCTGGCCGTCAATGACTTCCACGGCGCTTTGTTACCGCCGGGAACAATCGCCACGCCCACCGGCAACGTCAATGCCGGCGGCGCGGAGTATCTGGCGACGTGGCTGAAGACCATGAAGGCCCAGAACGAGCGCACGGCCATTGTGTCGGCCGGCGATATGATCGGCGCCACCCCGCTGCTCTCAGCCCTGTTCCATGACGAGCCGACTATCGAGGTGTTCAACGAGATCGGTCTGGACTTCAACGCTGTGGGCAACCACGAGTTCGATGAGGGGCTGATGGAACTGTTGCGTATGCAGCGCGGCGGTTGCCACCCAGTGGACGGCTGCCAGGACGGCGACCCGTTCGGCGGCGCTGACTTCCGCTATCTGGCCGCCAACGTGTTCTATGAAGGCACGAACAAGACCATCTTTCCGCCCTTCCGCGTCATGACGTTCAAGGGCGGCGCGAAGGTGGCCTTCATCGGCATGACGCTGGAATCTACTCCGACAATCGTTTCTCCCTCCGGCGTAGAAGGGTTGGAGTTCAAAGACGAGGCCGATACGGTCAACCGGCTGGTCAATGTCCTCAAGCGTCGCGGCGTCGAGACCATTGTGGTGCTGGTGCACGAGGGTGGCTACCCGTCTCTGGGCACTGAGTACAACGCTTGCCCCGGCATTTCGGGCCCGATCGTTGACATTGTCCAGCGCACGAGCGATGAGGTTGACCTGTTTATCACCGGTCACACCCACCAGGCCTACAACTGTGTCATTGACGGGCGCGTTGTGACCAGCGCTGCTTCCAATGGCCGTCTGGTGACTAAGGTCATCATGACTGTCAGCCGCAAGACCCAGGAAGTCCAGGCTATCACGGCCGAGAACGTCATCGTAGCGCAAACCGTGGCCAAGGACACGGCCATCACGGACCTGATCGCCAAGTACAACGCCTTCGCCGCGCCGTTGGCTAACCGTGTCGTTGGCTCCATCACGGCTGACTTTGTGCGTGGCGCGACTCGCGGCGTCGAGTCCAACATCGGCCGCCTCATCGCGGATGCCATGTTGGACGCGACCGATGATCCTGACACCGGCAACGCTCAAATCGCCTTCATGAACGCCGGCGGCATTCGTGAAGACTTCCTTGTCTCCGACATCTATGGCACGGAAGCGCCGGGTGTGGTGACCTATGGCGAGCTGTTCGCCGTCCAGCCGTTCGGCAATGCGATGGTCACGATGAGCCTGACCGGCACGCAGATAGACCAGGCGCTGGAAGCGCAGTGGATCGGCGTAAACCCGGTTCCGGGCAACAAGCTGCTGCAAGTATCGGAAGGCTTCACCTACAGCTATAGCGCCGCGGTGGCCGCCAATCCGGCCAACGCCGGCAACGTCGTGGACATCAACACGATCATGCTCAACGGTGTGCCGATTGACCCGAACGGCGTCTATCGCGTGACGGTCAACAGCTTCATCGCCGATGGCGGCGACCAGTTCCCCGTCTTCATCCAGGGCACGAACCGCCTGGGTGGCGCGGTGGACACGGACGCCCTCGAGGCGTACTTCGCGGCCCACTCGCCGCTGACGCCCGACCCGGTAGCCCGCGTCACCGTTCTGCCGTAACCCTATCCCTTAACAGACCTGTCAGGTCTAGCCAGATCAAAAGCGCCGGAATCTGAACTCCAGATTCCGGCGCTTTTGGTTACATGCGAAATACGCCATACCGCGGCGGCCCCTGGGTGATGTAATCCACATTGTGGGCTACCGACAGGCCGATGCTCAGGGCCATGCGCGTGTCGCGTGGGTCAATGATGCCGTCGTCCCACAGGCGGGCTGTGGCGTAGTAGGGGGAGGACTCCGTCTCGAACTTCTGGCGGGTCATCATCTGCATCATGCTGATCTGATTAGCGTCTGGCGTCTGGCCCGCCTTGCGCGCCCGTTCCTCCTGGACGATGCCCAGCACGCCGGCCGCCTGCTCCCCGCCCATCACGGCCACGCGGCTGTTGGGCCACGCCCACAGGAAGCGCGGGTCGAGCGCCCGGCCGCACATGGCGTAGTTGCCCGCGCCGTAGGAGCCGCCGACGATGACGGTGAACTGCGGCACGGTCGAGGTCGCCACGGCGTTGAGCATCTTGCTGCCGTGCTTGATGATCCCCTCCTGCTCCGCTTGCGCGCCAACCATGAAGCCGGTGATGTTCTGGAGGTAGATGAGTGGCGTGCGGGTCTGGTTGCAGAGCTGGATGAACTGGGCGGCCTTGTTGGCGCTCTCGGAGAAGAGGACGCCGTTGTTGCCCAGGATGCCCACCGGCCAGCCGTCCAGGTGGGCGTGGCCGGCGATGAGCGTCGCGCCGTAGTCGGGCTTGAACTCGAAGAAACGCGAACCGTCCACCAGTCGGGCGATGATCTCGCGCACGTCGTAGGGGATGCGCGGGTCGGCCGGGACGATACCCAGCAACTCTTCGGGGTCATAGGCCGGCGGTTCCGGCGGGGCGCGACGGGCGAGGGCTGCCGCCGGCTTGGGCGCGCCCAGGTGGGACAGGATGAGCCGGCCCAGGCGCAGCGCGTCGGCGTCGTTTTCGGCCGTGTAGTCGCTGACGCCGGAGGTGTGGGCGTGCATCTCCGCCCCGCCGAGCGTCTCGTCGTCGCTCTCTTCGCCAATCGCCATCTTGACCAGCGGCGGCCCGCCCAGGTAGACGGCGGCCTGATTGCGCACCATCACTACGTAGTCGCTCATACCGGGGATGTAGGCCCCGCCGGCCGTGGAGGAGCCGAAGACCAACGACACCTGGGGGATACCGGCGGCCGACAGGCGGGCCTGGTTGGCGAAGGTGCGCCCGCCGAGGATGAAAACTTCGTCCTGGTAGAGCAGGTTGGCCCCGGCCGACTCGACCAGCGAGATGCAGGGTAGCCGGTTCTCAAAGGCGATCTGCTGGGCGCGCAGCGATTTCTGGAGGGTCATCGGATAGACCGCGCCGCCCTTGACCGTGGCGTCGTTGGCGAAGATGAGGCACTCGACGCCGCTAACCAAGCCGATCCCGGTGATCTGCGAGCCGCCGGGCGACTCGCCGTTGTACATTCCCTCGGCGGCCAATGGCGAGAGTTCGAGGAAGGGCGTGTTGGGG
>NZ_JAYRVJ010000437.1:0-2248 GCF_041918635.1 Promineifilum sp. (SeqCode) | reverse complement strand
TGCCGTCCGCCGTCGCCGGGCGCGTGCACCTGCCCGGCTATATTGCCGACCCCGACAAGGCAGCGCTGCTGTCGGGGGCGACGGCGCTGGTCTTGCCGTCGCTCTATGAGGGGTTCGGCTTCCCCGTGCTGGAGGCGCAGGCGTGTGGGACGGCGGTGGTGTGCGCCAACGGCAGTTCGCTGCCGGAGGTGGCGGGGGAGGGGGCGCTGCTGGTGAATCCACTGGATGGGGCAGCGCTGGCGGCGGCGATGGGGCGCGTGGCGGGCGACGAGGCGCTGCGGCGGGCGCTGGTGGAGCGGGGGTATGCCAACGTGCGGCGGTTTACGTGGGTAGGAGCAGGGGAGCGGGTGTTGGCGGTATTGGAGGCGGCGGGTGGCAGGCGGCGGGCGGCAAGTGGCGGGTAGTCTGTTGGAGGCTGCCTCTTCAGTTGCGGCCAGGATGGGTGCGTAAAACCTATCGGCCCTGGCCAGCGACGTTGAAAAGACGGCGAGGCTGCTCTATACTCTTCATGACTGAAATTCTGACAATACCGTTATTCAGTTATCGGAGGTGCGGCGATGGACGCGACGGTACAAGTTCGACAGCGAGGCAATCTGACCTTGCCGGCCAGCCTACGCGAGCGCTACGGGATAGAACCGGGCGATACCTTTCGCATTCTGGACCTGGATGGCATTTTCGTGTTGACGCCGATGACGCCGATGGTTCCCGAGTTAGCGCGCGAGATCGAACGGGCGCGAGTCGACGCCGGGCTAGATACGGCCGAATTATTGCGCGCGCTACGTGAAGAGCGAGCGCGGTACGTCGCCGAAACCTATGGCGGCCAGTAGACCACCGAAACCACGAGTGTTTATTGATGCCGACGTGCTCTTTGCCGGGGCCGCCTCGCCGTCGGAGCATGGCGCCAGCCTGACCATCTTGCGAATGGCAGAGATTACTTTGCTTGACGCCCTGGCTTCAGAACAGGTGATCATCGAGGCAGAACGCAATCTGGCGGCCAAGCTGCCCGTCGCGTTACCCGCTTTTCGCCTACTGGTCGCCCGCTGCCTGACCGTTGTGCCCGGCCCGACGGCCGAAGAGGTGGAGCAGTTCCGGGGAACCGCCGACCCGGGCGATTTGCCCATCCTGCTGGCTGCCGTGCAACACGAGTGCCCCTGGCTGGTTACCTTCAACACGCGTCATTACCGGCCGGGTCATTCCAACGTAACAGTGCTGCCGCCTGGGGAGTTCGTTCAGCGGGTGAGGTATCTGTTGTCGGCATTGAATCGTTAGTTGGTTGAAGCGCGGGATGGTATTTCGCGTCTGGGGGCGCGAAGAGGCGGGATACCATCCCGCGCTACAAGGTAGATCTATGCAAACAGAACTCAGCGAACCCGGCCCGCTATTGGACGGGCGCGGCCGGCTGGCGCAAATTGGCTGGGCGCGCCGGCCGCTGCTGGATTGTAACCTGGAGAAGGCTCGCTTCTACCCCCTGGGCCTGTTCCAGCGCTTTCGCGTGAAGCGTTGGGACTACTATGCCCTGTTCACGCCCGGCCGCTTCTTCTCGGCCACCGTCGCCGATCTGGGCTACGCGGCCAACATTTTCGCCTATACCGTGGACTTCACTTCCGGCGAGCTGTATGAGGAGGGGCTGGTCATTCCGCTGGGGCGCGGCGTGCGGCTGGCGCGCAATAGCCCGGAAGGGGAGACGGCGTTCGACAACGGCCGGGTGTCGCTGCGCTTCACAGCCGGGCCGGACGAGCGCCGCGTCTTCGTGGAGTGGCCTGGCTTCCATGACGGGCGCGGCCTGCGCGTCGAGGCGCGGCTGCGCGTCCCGCCGGGGCATGAGTCGATGACCATCGTCATCCCCATCGGCCAGCGGCGCTTCTACTACAACACCAAGATTAACTGCCTGCCGGCCGAAGGGTGGGTGCGGTACGGCGACGTGGTGGAGACATTGCGGCCCGACAGTTGCCTCGGCGCGCTCGATTGGGGGCGCGGGGTGTGGGAATATTGCAGCTTCTGGAATTGGGCCAGCGCGTCCGGCTTCCTGCCCGACGGCCGGACGGTGGGCTTGAACCTGGGCCAGGGGTTCGGCGACCTGAGCCGGGCCACGGAGAACGCCGTCATCGTGGATGGACGCGTCCACAAGCTGGGCGCGGTGCGTTTCGACTACCGCTCCGGCGATTTCATGCGCCCCTGGCATTTCAGCGACGACGCCGGCCGGCTCGACCTGACGTTCACCCCCTTCAAGGAGCGCACGGCGCTGACT
>NZ_JAYRVJ010000436.1:0-2143 GCF_041918635.1 Promineifilum sp. (SeqCode) | reverse complement strand
TTCTCCAGCGAATAGCCGTAGCGCCGCGCCAGCCACCAGCCGCCGAGGGCAAAGGGCACGTAATAGCCTTGCGCCCAGAGAAAGGAGGTGGCCGTGTCGGGGTGCATGCCGCCGAAGCCGGCCGGCCCGGTGCGCAGGGCGAGTTCGTAGAGCATGCCGGTCAGCCACGAGCCGGCGATGAAGCGTAGCGCGCCAGACCTGACCGGTTGGGGCAACCGGTCAGGTCTACGAGCGCGCCACCACAGGCCGCCGGCGAAGCCCAGCACCAGCAGGGGGTCGAGGAACCACAGGACACTGCTGTCCGCGCCGCCGCCGTCCAGCGCGGCCAGCGCTGAGTAGCCTACGCCCAGCAGGACGACGACCGCCATCCAGCGCGACACGGGTCGCGCCGGCGTCGCCCCTCTCAGACCATTCGCCGCGTCTTGTCTTAACATACCTACTCCACGCGTTCCACCCGGCTAGACCCAACAGAGTTCTACCGCCTATACGAGACGAAGTCGTGCGGGTAGCGCTGGAGGATGAGAGGGTATCAAGGCGAGCCAAGAAAAGAAGAGGAACACAGAGAGACACTGAGATCACACGGAGTTCCACAGAGAAAACGTATTCTTTCTCTGTGATCCTCTGTGTGATCTCAGTGTCTCTCTGTGTTCCTCTTAGAATCTGCGTAATCTGCGCAATCTGCGGATCACTCTCTTACAACGCCAACCGATTGGCCTGGTCGGCGGCGCGGGAGAGGGCCAGCGAGGCATCTTCGTAGCGCGCCGCGGCGTGGGCCTGGGCGGTGTGGTGGCCGATGAGGTTCAGCGCCCGCTCGCGCTTGATGCGCTCCGGATGCTCGGGCGGCAGGCCGTCCACGTCCGACACAGCCAGGGCGACGATCTGATCCACGTCCGTTTCCAGGAAGCGCAGCCGGGCGGCCTGGTCGGTCAACAGGGCGAAGCGCTCGGTCACGTCGCGCTCGATGCCCTCCAACTCGTCCAGGAGCGCTTCGGCCTCGCGGCGGCGGTGGATGGCGGCGAAGCGAGCCTGGGCCGTCTCGAAGTCGGCTGCCCGCTGCTGGATGAAGGCTACGTGGTCGGCCAGGCATTGCCAGGGCGCGGCGGCGTCGATGGCCTCGTCGATGAGGTGTGGCAGCCGCTCGCGCTGGCGGACGACCAGGTGGCGGGCCGCCTCCACCCGCGTCATCCAGGGGGCCAGCACGCCCTCGAACTCGTCCACGCCGGCGCGGAACTCGGCCAGGGCGTCAGGGCGGCGCTGCGCGGCGTCGAAGTCGGCCAGCAGCCGGGCGTGGCGGCGGGCCAACGGGTCGTCGTTCGCCAGCCGCAGTTGGCGCTGGCTGGCCTCCCAGGCGCGCGCCAGCCGCTCGCGCAGGGCGGTCGCCTCGCGGGCCAGGGCGGCCAACTGCTCATCCTGCTGTGCCGCCAGCGTCTCGGCCCGGCGGCGGGCCTCGGCGGCGCGGGCGGCCAGCGCGGCCTCGCGGGCGGCGCTGGGTGGCGCATCGCCGGCGGCGTCCAGCAGTTGGGCCAGGTCGCGGCGCAACTGGCCGATGGGCGCGGTCAGGCTGGCGCCGTCGTCCCGGTCAGTCAGCCGGCGCAGCAGCCGGGCGGCCTCCGTCAGGTCGCGGCCCATGGCGATCAGGCGAGTCGCGGCGGTCACGTCGGCCGCGGCGGCGAGGAAGTCGGCGCGGCGGCGGTGGGCGGGGGCGCTCTCGCGCAACAGCGCGCCGGCGCGGCGCAGTAGCGGCGCGACCTGCGGCGGGGCATCGGCGGCGGCAGGCCCGGCCGCCTTGCCGGCCACCTGGGCGTCGTCGAGTTCGGCCAGGGCGCGGTCTAACCGCTCGTCCAGCCGGGCGCGGCCCTCGGCCAGAGCGGCCAGGCGCGGCTCCAGCTCGGTCGCGCCCGCCTCGGCCGCCTCGAGCCGGCCGGCGCTCTCGTCCAGCGCGGGCAGCGCGCCGTCCGGCCCAACGGCGGCCGCCTCGGCCAGCAAGCGCCGCAGCCGGGCGGCGTCCGTCTCCAGGCCGGTCAGCGCCTCGATGCCCGCGGCGCGCTCGGCGCGCAGCGCGCCCTCCAGCGCGTCGAGCCGGGCGGCGACGGCGGCGCGCTCGGCGGCCAGCTGGTCGGGCAGAGCAGCCAGCCCCTCAACG